>CACZPD010000208.1 GCA_902782955.1 uncultured Erysipelotrichaceae bacterium | reverse complement strand
GCTTCTCTTTTTTCCTGAAGGCAGTCCCAGATCGTCATAGAGAATTTCCGAGAGCTGTTTCGGCGAATTGATATTAAACTCCCTGCCTGCAGCTTTATGGATCGCTTCCTGTTCCAGGAGGATCTTTTCATATGTTCTGGTGGCTATTTCATCCAGGATGCCGATCTCACAATAAACACCTTCTGTCTCAAGTTTCTTCAGGATGAAGGTCAGCGGCATTTCAACTTTTTCATATAATACTTCCAGTTGCGGGTCTTTCTTCCTTTTTTCGAGATCCATAAAGATCTTCATGATATTCCCCGCTTCTGCGCAGGCATAAGCACATTGTTTGTCTTCCTCGACCAGCAGTTTCGGCTGGGATGGTTTTCCGTAAACCTCTTCATATGAGACAGGTACACTCAGGGAGAACGCATCCCGTATCTTATCCGTCCCTGTCAGCGTGGAATCATACAGGGAAGCTTTGATCATGACATCATCCGTAAAATGGATCTCAAGTCCTTCTTTTTCAAGCAGATGCATAAATCTTTTGATGTCAAATCCGATCAGCCGGTGCTTTGGATCTGTGGCATACTGCCGGAAACCCGTATCTTTTTTCAGATCCTCAATATTGATAAAGCAGCTGTCTTTCCCGTCTGTCAGTGATATCCCGTGCATCGCCGCGGTATAGAAATGCTGACGGTCATCATCACAGAATACAGCAATATCACTATTGTAATAATTCTCAGGCACCTGATGTACCTTCACGCCTGCTGCGTCCTTATGTTCATCTGCGGTTTCTTTTTCCGTATTTGACAGAGATTCATATTTTGCGGCAAGCATATTCATGTCCAGTGTCTTCAGAAAACGTACGAGGGTCTTGTAATCGGGTTTAAACTGACAGTCTTCCGCTGTGAAATCAAGATCAACATCTCTGCGGATCGTAGCCAGCTTTTTACTTAATTCTGCTGATTCCCGTCCTTCGATGATCTTTTTCTGAAGAGCCCCTTTCAGTTCATCTGCATGCGCAAGAACGTTTTCTACTGTTCCGTATTCTCCAAGAAGTTTCATGGCAGTCTTTTCCCCGACACCGGGAATGCCTGGGATATTATCGCTCTTGTCTCCCATCAGGCCCTTCAGATCAATGATCTGCGACGGTGTTATCCCCATCTGTTCCTTCAGTGTTTCCGGTGTCATAATATCCATTTCGGTTATGCCTTTGCGCATCAGGAGAACAGAAGTAGTATCATCGATCAGCTGCAGAAGATCACGGTCACTCGTCAGTATGACTGTTTCATATTCAGGATATTTCTTTGACATCGTGCCGATGAGATCATCTGCTTCGATATCCTGCATTTCAACCCATTTGATCGGAAAAGCATCAAGGAAATCCCTTGCCATGGCAAACTGCGGCACAAGATCTTCCGGTGTTTCCCTTCTTCCGCCTTTATAATCCGGATAAAGATCATGCCGGAATGTATGTTTGCCTGCATCAAAGGCGATCAGGACAGCATCAGGACTGACCGTATCGATTGCTTTCTGGATCATGGAAGCAAAACCGAAAACTGCATTCGTCGGAATACCCTGCCGGGTTGTCATCGGCCGTCCGGCTGTTGCCCAGTAAGCCCGGAAAAGCATCGCGTTTCCGTCTGTCAGCAATAATTTCTTCATCTTTTCCTCCATATGGCAAAACCGGCTCTTATGCCGGTTATAGGAACCATTATTACATCAATTGCCGGTGGATACGGAAGCATCTTCCTTCATCGTTGTGAGTACACTCAGGTTCTCATACATGATGGAAACATAGTCTTTTCCGTCATCCACTTCTGTCTGTGTCAGACTTGAGAGATTGCTCAGATTGACACGTTTCAGATTCATGGAACTTTCAAGTTCATTGAACAGTTCTACCATATCCGGTGTCATATTGGGTTCATACACAATGTATTTCACACCATCCGCAAGTATTCTCTCCTTGATCACTTCCAGCTGCTCCTTATTCGGCAGAACCCCGTATTTGGACAGGATCACCGGATATACCTGGAATCCGTATGTTTTCTGCCATGTACCGAAACTGGCTGTCATACTGACAAACCGGATCTGCTGGTTGTTCTTCACAAGAGAAGTGGCGAGTGCCTGGTACTGCGCATCCAGGTTGATCAGGTCAGTTTCCAGTTTATGATAGTTTTCTTCATAAACAGAAGCCTGGTCGGGAAATTTGGAAATCAGCCAGTCACGGATATCTTTCGCCATACTGAGCATGGAGATCGGATCATTCCACAGGAACAGATCCTTCTCGTCCGCGTCGATCATGTTAAACATATCACCTTTGTAATACTGTCCTTCAACGAAACTGACTTCCCCGTCTGTTACGATCTGGGTGTAACGGCGGAAATTGTATACCGCGTTGAGCACTGAAAGGTCCATATTCTGGATCTTTGAATCCTTGATCTCGTTTGTATATACCGTGAGATATGGTTCCAGTGTTCCGATATGCATGAACACGGCACTGCTTTTCAATGTATCTTCATAGTTGTCTTTAATCGTAGCCCGCTGGATGATCACATCATTCTGGATCGATTCCTTGATAACAGTCGTTCCGCCGATGCGGTCGATCAGGAAGCCGACCGGATATACAGTATATGCGATCTTGTTCTTGACTGTGGCACAGCCGCTGAGATGAAGACAGAGAAGAAGCGCCGTGCATAATGTACAGATCAGTTTTTTCATGCGTGTGCCTCCTGTTCTTTCTTCAGATTCTCAAGATAATCCGGTTTTGTCCGTGCAAGGAAAAGAACACGGATTATGAGAAATAACGGAATCGCGACAATAATACCTTTTACTCCGAAGATCCTGCCGAATGCGAATACACTGAACAGTGCTTCAAGCGG
>CACZPD010000207.1 GCA_902782955.1 uncultured Erysipelotrichaceae bacterium | reverse complement strand
TAAAAGCCGCAGGATGCGCGGCTTTTCTGCGGGGACGTTGGCAAAAGTCCGGGAATGGATTATAGTTACAAAAGATCGGAAATAAATTTTATGAATCAGACCAATGAACTGAAAAAAGAAGATTACGTTGAGCCCTCATGCCCGCTGTGCGAAGAACCGTACGGCGTCACACCGGAAGTCAAACCGGTTCCGCAGAGACGCATCATCGAAAAGATGGATGAATACATGAGCCGGCGGGATTATGCGGGTGCTGAAAGGCATCTCAAATACTGGCTGGAAGAAGCGAAGCTCGGGCAGGACCTGCGCGGGCAGCTGATGATCCGGAATGAGATGATCGGCCATTACCGCAAGACGGGTGAAAAGGAAAACGCTTTTGCGAATATCGAAGAAGCGCTCCGTCTGGTATCGGTCATGGATTTCGGTGATACGATCAGCGCCGGGACGACATATACCAACGCAGCCACTGCGTACCATGCGTTCGGGGAATATGAAAAAGCCATCGCCTTATTCGAAAAAGCAAAGCCTATATACGAAAGCAGCGGGAATACCAGACCTGACCTGCTCGGCGGGCTGTATAACAATATGGCGCTGACCTATACAGCGCTGAACCGGTTCCCGGAAGCCTATGCCCTGTATGAAAAGGCATATGCGATCATGGGACAGCTGGAAGGCGGTGTCCTGGAACAGGCGATCACATGTCTGAATATGGCGGACCTTGCGGAAGCGGAGTACGGACCGGAAGAAGGCGAAAAGAAGATCTATGAGCTGGTGGACAAGGCGTATGACCTGCTCAATGATCCGGATGTGAAACGTGACGGCTATTATGCGTTCGTATGTGAGAAATGTGCGCCTTCTTTCTCGTATTACGGGTATTTCATGGCGGCGGATGAGCTGAAGAAACGGGCAGAGGCGATCTATGAACGGGATTGAACTGTCCGAAAAGTATTATGAAACGTACGGAAAGCCGATGCTGGAAGAACAGTTTCCGGAGATCCTGCCATATCTGGCATGCGGGATCTGCGGCAGCGGTTCCGAGTGTTTCGGGTATGATGATGCGGTATCGCAGGATCACGACTATGAACCCGGGTTTATTATCTTCCTGCCCGGTGAGGACGTGATCGACAGAAGAACAGCCTTCCTGCTGGAAAGGGCGTATGCGAAACTGCCGAAGGAATTCATGGGACTGAAGCGTTCTCTGATGGCGCCGGCAGGGGGTGCGAGACACGGCGTGATCCGTACGGAAGACTTCTTTCTGGAAAAGACCGGCACAAAAGACGGTATCCTTACCATCGGACAATGGCTGGAAACACCGGAACAGTCACTGGCGGAAGCAGTCAACGGAAAGATATTCACAGATCCCTACGGAGAGGTATCGCGCATCCGGGAAGGACTGCATTATTTCCCGGAAAAGATCCGCCGGAAAAAGCTTGCCGGACAGCTTCTCCTGATGGCGCAGGCAGGGCAGTATAACTATCAGCGCTGTCTGAAACACGGGGAAACGGCTGCGGCACAGATGGCAGTATTTGAATTTGTAAAAAGCACGATGTCGGCGATATTCCTTCTCAACGGGGTGTATCAGCCGTATTATAAATGGAGCTTCCGGGCACTGCGTCAGCTGGAACGGCTCTCGCTGGATGCGGAAGTGATGGAATATCTGATCACTTCGGACAATGACGCAAACGCCGAAGAAAAGTACAGGGCGATCGAAGATATCGCTTCCGATGTGATCGACGAACTGACAGACCAGGGTCTGACCAAAGCAATATGCGGGGATCTGGAAAAGCATGCGTATTCCGTCAATGACGGGATCGATGACGCGGAGATCCGGAATATGCATATTCTTGCGGCAATATAACAGAGGTAATACAGAAATGAAAATATTCGGACTGCAGAAAATGACGCTGCTGGATTTTCCAGGACATGTCGCGTGTACGGTATTTCTGGGCGGCTGTGACTTCCGCTGCCCGTACTGCCATAATTTCGAGCTGGCAGACGGTACGGCAAAACCGGTTATGGATGAAGAGGAATTTCTTTCATTCCTGAAAAAAAGACAGGGACTTCTGGACGGCGTGGCCATTACCGGGGGAGAACCTTGTTTATATAAGGATCTGCCGGAACTGGTAAAAAAGATCCGGGAGCTTGGCTTCATGGTGAAACTGGATTCGAACGGATATCACCCCCAGCTGCTGAAACAGATACTGGATGAAAAGCTGATCGACTATGCGGCAATGGACATCA
Organism: uncultured Erysipelotrichaceae bacterium; assembly: GCA_902782955.1. The sequence goes on along the minus strand of CACZPD010000207.1, from coordinate 2,322 downwards.
AGAACAGTCCCGAAAAGTATGCCGTGACCTGCGGCGTGGAATCCGTGGATATGAATACAATCCGGACAAGCATAAATCTGTTGATGGAATCCGGAATCGATTATGAATTCCGCACGACCGTCGTGGAAGAATTCCATGAAGCAGCGGATTTTGAGGAGATGGGAAAGATGATCCGGGGTGCGAAACGGTATTTCCTGCAGAGCTTTACGGACAGGGATTCCGTTCCTTTCGGCAATCTGCATGCACCTTCCAAAGAAAGTCTGGAACAATATCTTTCCATTATGAAAAAATATGTCCCGGATTCAGCAATCCGCGGTGTTGAGTAGAACCGGAGTTTTGCGAAGATAACATAGATCCCGCATATGAGCGGGATTTTTGTTTGAAAATAATTAATAATTATTTTTTCCTGCAAATAAAGAAAGCGGGAGGAAATGATATGTCAGATCAGGTTAAGAAAAATGAAGGATTTGCGGTCTATGATGAATTCGGAATCATGACCGGTACGGTAAAAGAGAAGAATGAAAGGATGATCTTCGAGCCCCTGCCTTCTTTCCGCAGGGATATCAGGGACAGACTCTTCAAATATATCTTCGGCAGTCCGGACCATAAGGAATGGGCTCTATCCCTGTACAACACTCTGGAAGGCACACATTACACCAATACCGATGACCTTGAATTCTATACCCTGGAGAATGCAGTGTATATGCATATGCGCAATGATGTATCGATCCTGGTCAACCAGTGGAACCTGTCATTCTATGAACACCAGAGCACAAAAGCGCCAAATATGCCTCTGCGGATGCTTACGTATGCGGCGGGAGTATACAACCGGTGGAGGGCGATGAAGCAGGTGAACTGGTACTCCTCGCGGGCAATTGAAATTCCGGTGCCGAGGTTCTATATTATCTATAACGTTACGGGAGACAGCCCGGAATATCTGAAGCTGAGTGATCTTTATCATACGGAAGAAAGAGAACCGATGCTGGAGCTGAAGATCAGGGTGCACAACATCGTAGGATGTGAAGAAGGCAAGGATCTGGGAATCTGCAGGCCGTTATATGAATATGAATGGTTTATCGAGCGTATACGGGAATACTGCAGGACGAGTGCACCGGAGAGTGCGGTGATACGTGCCCTGGAGGAGATGCCGGAAGGATTTGAGATCCGGCCGTACATGCTTGCGAACCGCGAGGAGGTCATAGACATGAGCCTGTACGAATATGATGAAGAGCTCCACATCCGTTCAGAGAAGGAGATCGCAAAGCAGGAAGGTATAGAAGAAGGAAGGGCAGAAGAGCGAAAAAAGATTCTTGATGTGCTGATCCATTCCCTGCATAATAAGGGGAAAACAATGGCGGAGATCTCTGAGTTACTTGATCTCAGTCCGGAGGAAGTAATTGCAATATTGTCTGAACAGGAATGAATCTGCCGGCATAATGATTTAATTACTGAAGATAAAGAGGGGGATATATTGTAAAATATGTCCCTTTTTGAAAGAGAAAATGAAATGAAAATTGTTTCATTCATAAAATAGTTGGAAATCCAATTATATTTCGGTTATTCTTGTTGAAATTCGATTTGCGGAGTGCTAAAGTACTTTGTGTAAGTTTTAATACGCTTCCGGATCACGGTGTGATTAAGCCGGAAGAAAAACTTCCGAATAAAAAAAGAGATGTTTCGTGGAACGTATTCGCACGGAACATTTTATACGCAGGGAAGTCTGCGTAAAAAGGGGAGAATCAGAAAGGGAAACAGTATGTATCAGGTAATTAAAAGAGACGGAAAAATTGTTGATTTCAATATCAGCAAAATCTCAGCCGCGATCACAAAAGCATTTGCGGCGCTTGACAAGCAGTACCATGCCAGCGTAATCGATCTGATCGCGCTGCGTGTTACAGCCGATTTTGAAAGCAAGATCAAGGATAACCGCGTATCGGTTGAAGATATCCAGGACAGTGTTGAAAAGGTTCTGTCTGAATGCGGCTATTCCGATGTAGCGAAAGCTTATATCCTTTATCGCAGACAGCGTGAAAAGGTACGTAATATCAACTCCACACTGCTGAACTACAAGGATCTGGTAGATAACTATCTGAAGATCAACGACTGGAGAGTCAAGGAAAATTCAACTGTCACATATTCCGTAGGCGGTCTGATCCTGTCCAACTCCGGCGCGATCACAGCCAACTACTGGCTGAGTGAAGTATATGATGATGAAATTGCCAACGCACACCGCAGTGCTGCCATCCATCTCCATGATTTAAGCATGCTGACAGGATACTGTGCAGGCTGGAGCCTGAAGCAGCTGATCCAGGAAGGTCTGGG
>CACZPD010000206.1 GCA_902782955.1 uncultured Erysipelotrichaceae bacterium | reverse complement strand
CGGCAAGCTCCGCCCGATCATGTTTGATTCAGCCATGAACAAATACCGTGTTATCGGGGAGATCGTAGGCGATGCCTTCAAAGACGGCATGAAACTGAAATAATCTGAAACATTCACGGTAAATAAAGCGGCGGGGCTGTACAGCCCGCCGCTTTGTTGTTCAGGTTCAGGATGAACGCGACAATACCGCAGTTACTTCTTCCGGGTTGAGATCCAGCAGTTCAGAGATCTCTTCTATCGTTTTTCCTCTTTTGAACAATGAAAGAATCAGCTCATTATTCCTTTCTTTTTTTCCTTTTTCAAATCCTTCTTCTATGCCTTTCTGCTTTGCGATCTCTTTCTCGGAACGGATATGAAGCTCCTCATCATATTCGTACAGACTCATATCTATGATCTCCTCACGGTTTGCGCTTTATTCTTTTATTTTCAGGCGCTGCGAGATCTGGTCTTTGATTTCTTCCAGTTCGTTCCGGATCTTATGCGTCAGGACGTTCCGGTTATCCAGCATGCCGAAATTCCGCGGAGCTTCGTCCCGTACTTTGTTCATGTAATGCATATACTGCAGGGCGGCGTCGGCTGTCATTTCAAACAGCGGATCATCGAATAACGGCTTCTTTCGCGGCAGCAGTCCCTGCCGGTTCTTTTCGATCAGTTCAGCGTACGCCGTATGCGCGGTTTTGACGGCGTCTTCCCAGGAAAGGTAGATTTCGTTCATGGCATTGATGCCGGTCTGGCGGAGCTCATCCCTGTGGGTGCATGCCCAGGTCAGGAAAGACGCGAAGGAATCCGCGTTTTCATCAGCCAGATATCCGTTTCTTCCTTCTGTGATATCTTCCGCCGCGCAGGAACCCCTGACCAGCACACTGCCGAGGCTGCAGGCGGCTGCTTCACGTACGACCAGTCCGTTGGTATCAAACGAAGACGGGAAAACGAAGAGATCTGCCCTTGTATTCCACGCCCGCAGATGATTCCGGTCGGAAACAGCACCGGTGAAAATGCATTTTCCTTTCGGAAGGCTGCCAGGCCAGGAAACGATCTTTCCGTCTTCTGTCTTTTCATCCAGAGCGATCCCGAAATGGCGGATCTTGTCTTTCAGTCCGCCGCTGTCGGTTCCGCGTCCTACGAATACCATGCGGAAATCTTCCTGCTGCGCGGTTTTATACAGCGCGTCCACCAGCATCGGGAGCCCTTTGTAGTCCATGATCCTTCCGACAAACAGGAATACAGGCAGATCTGCCGGCAGGTCATATTCAGAAGTTACAAGACGTACTTCTTCATCCGTTGATCTTCCCCTGGCAAAATCGACCCCGTTCAGCATGACTTTGTATTCTCCCTGGTAACCGAGGGATTTCAGGTTTTCGCCGGCTCCGCGGCTGACGGTCCATACTTCATCACACGCGGATACGTTGTTTACCAGTGCCTTGATCGTCTCTCTCTGCAGCAGTTCCGTCGGGATCGTGTTGCGGATGTCGATATCGTACTTCGTATGATATGTCAGGACGATCGGGGCGTCCGAGGCGTCACGCACGATGCGGGCAAGGAAACAGGATGTTGCCGGGCAGTGGGTATGCAGGATCTGCGGATGCCAGGCGATCAGATTGCCGGCCTCCTTTACCGCAAGCGGATAACCGGCGCGGTATCCCCCGGTTGCGGCAGTGGTGTCAAAACTCGGATAGGTCAGAACAGGATAGGGATATTTCGAATAATCCTCGCCCGGGTAGTAAGGCGTACTGACCATTACTTCCGTGTCTTCAGTTTTATGCAGGTTTTCTGCGTAATTTACGACCGTATTGGCCACACCGTCGATCACAGGCGGAAAGGCATCATTCAACAGACAGATTTTCATTTTGTTATCCTCCGGCATACTCATGCATGATGTGTGTAAATTCTGCGTTAATAATTGAAAAAAGTTTATCCATTTCCTCAAATGAATATTATACTTAAATACAGGTGCTGAAAAATGCCTTTTTTGTTTAATTTTTCAGTATGGAGGTAACATCATGGAAACAGTTCAGGTAAAAACCCCCTGGATCGAACATCTGGGGGACGTTCCGGCACATCTGGAGTATTTCGACGGAACGATGTATGAAGCGGTCGAAAAGATCGCGGAACAGTATCCGCACCAGGTCGCGTTTGACTTCATGGGGCGTCATACGACATATAAAAGAATGATCGATGAGATCAATAAATGTGCTAAGGCACTGCGTACGATCGGTGTGCGGGACGGTGACAGGGTCACGATCGCCATGCCGAACTGCCCGCAGGCTATATTTATGTTCTATGCCATCAACCTGATCGGCGCGGTCGCGAATATGATCCATCCGCTGTCCGCGGAAAAGGAGATCGAGTTCTAT
>CACZPD010000205.1 GCA_902782955.1 uncultured Erysipelotrichaceae bacterium | reverse complement strand
CACGTCAGGACTGTATCCGGGCCGTCCGGACTACAGCCTCGCGCTGATCCAGCATGATGCGTATATAGAAGCGCTGAAGCAATGCGGTGTGGATGTGACAGTCCTGCCGGCGGATGAGCAGTTTCCGGATTCCTGCTTTGTCGAGGATCCCGCTGTACTGACGGAAAGATGTGCAGTGATCACAAATCCCGGCGCCGCATCCAGAAACGGTGAAACAGCATCCATCGAAGAAGCAGTCAGAAAGTTTTATCCGGAAGACAGGATTGAACATATCATCTCCCCGGGCACACTGGAAGGCGGCGATGTGATGATGTGCGGCACGCATTTCTTTGTCGGAAGGTCGGAAAGGACCAATGAGGAAGGGATCCGTCAGTTCACTGCCATTCTGGAAAAATACGGATATACATGTTCGGAAGTCAGACTCGAGGAAGTTCTGCATCTCAAGACCGGGGTCAATTATCTGGAAAACAACAATATGCTCGTTTCAGGGGAGTTTACAGACAAACCCGAATTTGAAGCATACCGGAAGTATGTGATTCCGGAAAATGAGGCATATGCGGCCAACTGCATATGGGTGAACGATACCGTCATTGTGCCGGAAGGTTACCCCGCAGTGCTGGCAGCGGTAAAAGCAATGGGCTACAGTACCATCACCGTGGATACATCGGAATTCAGAAAACTTGACGGAGGACTCAGCTGCCTTTCCCTGCGGTTCTGATATCTGATGCGTATCTGTCAGAAAAGTGAAAGGAGACAGCTATGCAGGAAAAAAGCATTCTTTCCGGCCGCGGCAGAACATATTACTGGATCGGGAAAAGAGATTCGTCCTTTTCCCTTGTGTTTCTTCCCGGATTATCTGCCGACCATCATCTGTTTGACAGACAGACCGCATTCTTTTCCGAAAAATACAGCGTACTGGTATGGGACGCACCTGCCCATGGCAGATCACGTCCCTATACAGATTTTTCCTATCAGCACGCTGCCGAAGAACTGAAACAGATTCTGGATACGGAAGGGATCACACAGGTGGTATTGGTCGGACAGTCTGCCGGCGGTTTTGTGTCCCAGTCATTTTACAGGCAGTATCCGGAAATGGTCACAGGCTTCTTTGCGGTCGGAACATGTCCGTATGATCCTTGGTATTACAGCAGGTCGGATCTGTTCTGGCTGCGGCAGACAAAGTGGATGTTCAATTTGTTTCCGAACGGGATCCTGCAGAGATCCATGGCAAAAATGTGCGCCCGCACGAAGCCGGCAGAAGAAAATATGCTCAAAATGCTGGAGCCTTATTCAAAAAAAGAACTGTGCAGTCTGCTGTATACAGGGTTCGCCGGATTCATTCCGGAAATGGGATATATCGATATTCAGTGCCCCGTATGGCTTACGGTGGGTAAGTATGATAAAACCGGCAAAGTGATGCAGTACAACAGGATGTGGCATGAAAAGGAAGGTTTTCCGCTGCATATCATAGAAGACGCTGCACATAACGCAAACGATGACCAGCCGGAGAAGGTCAACGCACTGCTGGAAGCGTTTCTGCAGGAGCTGAGAGTAAAATATGAAGAAATTTGAATATGACACGGTCATTCACGAGAACACAGACAACGGCGGTGCTTATGTGATCTTTCCGTGGGATATCAGTCAGGTATTCGGGAAAGGCCGTATCAAAGTGCATGCGGAATTCGACGGCATCCCTTATGATGGCAGTATCGTCAATATGGGGGTCAAAAATCCCGGTGGATCTGTATGTTATGTCATCGGTGTACTGAAGGAGATCCGCAGGAAACTGAACAAAAAGGATGGTGACAAGGTACACGTTCTGATTACAGTAGAAGAAGGATTATGAGAATGGATAATAATTCGGAAAAAGAAGACAGGATCATCGCAGCCTGCGGAAATGACTGCACTGCATGTCCGCGTTATACCGCGCCGCCGTATGAAAAGACAGAAGAGAAACTGCAGCATACAGCGGAGTTGTGGATGAGAATAGGATACCGGGATCATGTCGTATCCATCGGCGAGATCGCGTGCGAAGGATGCAGACCATCCAACTGGTGCAGATTCAATGTCGTGAAATGCTGCGCGGAAAAAGGAATCAAAACCTGTGCGGACTGCGCGGCATACCCGTGCGATAATATAAAGGAATGTTTTGCGGTCACCGCATCATTTGAACCCGGATGCCGCAAGGCATGTACGGAAAAAGAATATGAACAGATCCGGAAAGCCTTTTTTGAAAAGGAAAAGAATCTGAATGAGATACAAAAAACAGCAGGAGGGAAAAATGACACAGATCAAGATCAATGAACTCGATATCACTTATCCGGAGAGTTTCCATGAGATGGATGAAACGGAAAAAGCAGGACTGAACTTTTTCAAGGAAGGACCAGGTGTATGCCTGTCCGCACCGGAACTGCATATCCTTGTTTCGATCGGCTGGAAAAAATCAGGATTTGCATCCCTTATGGTCAGTGAAAAGGAAGCTGCCGAAAACGGCGAGAAGCAGATCAGCAAGGCAATGAGCGCAAACGGATACCGCCTGGACAAATTTACGGAATATACCCCGGACGGGAAAACAGCATACGGATACCGGTATTCATATAAAGCGCAGGATATCGGCATGACAGGGGAAACTGTAGTTGTGAAATACAATAAGGTATTTTATTACCTCAATTTCTATGCGCGGACAGAATTTTTGGCGGAAAGCCTGAAAATCTGGCAGGAAATGCTGGATTCCGTTCATTTTGACAGCTGAAACTGACGGGACACGGTATGTCCCATACCCGGAAACAGGGCATTTGCTCACTTTGTGTCCTGTTCATCAGAAAAAAGCAGCGTTAGGCTGAAGGCAGAAAGGAGGTCACGAATATGGATCTCATGAAAATCGGGAAGTATCTGCAGGATTGCAGAAAAGAAAAAGGTCTTACCCAGGAACAGCTGGCTGACAAGCTGGGAGTGGCACGCAGAACGGTATCCAGATGGGAAACAGGAGCAAACATGCCTGATCTGGATATCCTGATCGAACTGTCAGATCTGTATGAAACAGACCTCCGTGAAATTCTGAACGGAGAAAGGAAAAGTGAGAAAATGAATGAAGAATTAAAAGAAACCGTATTACAGGTAGCGGATTACAGCAACGAAGAGAAAGAAAGACTTCTGAAAAAGATGCACTGGATGTTCATCGCAGGACTGATCGGATTCTGCACGTTTCTGATCATTGTCGCGCTGGATCTGGAAGAAACGGCTCCCTATGAGGCAATCGGAAGCTTCGGACTTGGGATCGCCTTCGGCATGGTCATCCTGGGTGTGATCTTCACAAGCGCGTATGCGGCGAAGATCCGGGAGTTCAAGATGCGGCTGCTTCGAAAAGCCGGGAATGCCGGGAAATGATTCATACCGGACTGAAATAGACTGAAAAAGAAATATCGGATATCAGGGAGGCGTACGGAATTACTGCGCCTCCTGAATGCTGTTGTAATCCTTTTACGGGCGGAATAAGAAAAACTTGGAAAAAGTCATCTGACAGAGTATAGTAACTGCAGCCGGGTCCTGTTCCCTGAACAGGACTGCCGGAGATTCAATGGAGTACAAATATGAAAAAATTATTTGGAGGTATTGATCTTACCTGGAAAAAACTGATCATATTCGCTGTGATCGCCGGATTATATACCGGGTTCATGGCATATCTGCCGGCCGCTAAAGATACTTCCTTTGCGGATATCAGCATCACTTTTGAATGGTGGGTACTGTTCGGCATCATCATTATCGTCAACAGCAAGTCACCGCTGGATTCAGCGCTGAAATGCTTCATATTCTTTCTGATCAGTCAGCCTCTGGTATATCTGGTCCAGGTGCCGTTCAACGCTTACGGATGGGGCATCTTCCGGTATTATCCGGCATGGTTCCGCTGGACGCTTCTGACGTTCCCGATGGGGTATATCGGCTGGTACATGAAAAAAGAGCAGTGGTGGAGCCTCCTGATCCTGGTGCCGATGCTGCTGTTCGTAGGATTCCACTATACCGGATTCCTCCGTTACTGCTATTCCTTCTTTCCGTACAGGCTGCTGAGCACACTGTTCTGCGCTGCCACGATGCTGATTTATCCCTGGTTTATTTTCCAAAATGAAAAGCT
>CACZPD010000204.1 GCA_902782955.1 uncultured Erysipelotrichaceae bacterium | reverse complement strand
GTCCGTTTCCCGGTAACCACAGACACCCTGCGGAACAACCGTTTTGCGCTGTCTGACTTCAGGGAAGAAATGCTGAAACGGTTCCGTAAGGCGGGTATTGAGATACCATATACAAAGATCGATATCGTCGGTCTTCCTGATAAATCCTGATCCTGAAAATGTTTCAGGATGTTCGGCTGTCTTCCTGACAAAAGGGGCATTTTCGGTGCTTTGCTATTGAAGAATCAGGGAAATCAGTTAAAATTAGGGTAGTAAGATTCAGCAAGTGTACAGATCGGAGTTTATTTAAATGATTGCAGGTAAAACAGTTTTCATTGTTCTGGAAAAAGAGAATCGTTTCGGAGGAAAAGCTGTTTTCAGTGGGAATCGGCAAAAATTCTGACTTTATGATGGATTTTTATCCATCTTTTTCATACTCATTTGACTGAAAATACAAGGAGGAAAGGTATGGATCAGACAAATCGTGAATTCTTTGAAGCGGCAGCAAGCGGAGATTTTGCAAAAGTCTGTGCAGAAGTCGCGAAAGGCGCAAATGTGAATATCGCCAACGGCGACGGCCGCACAGCTCTGATGAGAAGTGCAAAGCGCGGCCACGCGGATATTGTGCGCTATCTGATCGATAACGGCGCAGATCCGAGAAAAAGAGATAAGAACAACAAAACGGCACTGATGGGCGCCGCGAAAAAAGGACATGTTGATATCTGCAGAATGCTTGTTCATGCCGGTGCGGATGTGAATTCACACGACAACAAGGGACGTACCGCTTTGATGAGAGCAGCTCTTCTCGGAGAGGAAGAAGTGGTACACTATCTGGTGGAAAAAGGCGCGGAGATCGATGCGGTAGATGATCAGGGCAGAACAGCTCTGATGGAAGCGGTAAATGCATATAAGAAAGATATTATTATTTATCTGCTTGAGCATGGCGCGAACATCAATGCGGCAGATACAAGAGGCTGTACAGCTCTGATGAGGGCTGCATACAGCGGCTTCCCGGAACTGGTTCAGCTGCTGCTGGATCACGGAGCGGATAAAGAAGTGAAGGACAACGACGGCAATCTGGCGATCCACTACGTCCGTAAGGAATGCCTGGCCAATCTGAAAGATATATTGAAATAAGCGGGAGAGAAAGTATGAGAGATTATTTAGCAAACGAAGTTAGAAATGTTGTAGTACTCGGCCATTCAGGCGCCGGCAAGAGCTCTGTAATTGAAGCGTGCCTGTTTGAAACAAAAGCGATTGACCGCTACGGCAAAGCCGGCGACGGTACAACAGCCCTGAATTTTGACCCGGAAGAAGGAAAAAGAGGACTGTCATGCTACTGCCATCTGGCACCGGTAGAATGGAAAAACAAGAAGATCAATTTCATCGATACACCAGGCTATATGGATTATGCCGGTGAAGAAGTCACAGGACTTATGGTCGGTGACAACGCCCTGATCGTCGTTGACGGAAAAGAAGGCGTTGAAGCAGGAACGGAAAGAGCATGGAAGAATGCTGTATCCAAACAGAAACTGCCGACAATTTTCTTCATTAACAAGATCGATGATGAACATGCATCTTTTGAAAAGACATACACAGCATTGAGAGATAAATTCGGAAAGACTGTCATCCCGTTCGAAATGCCGATCATTGAAAACGGCAAGGAAGTCGGTTCCGTTAATATCCTGCGCAAGAAGGCTTGGTATTACAATAACAAGAAAGAAGCACAGGAAGTTCCGGCAGCCCTGACAGACCAGGTCAACGGTTACTATGATGAAATCGCTGAAGCGATCGCAATGTCCGATGATGAACTGATGGAAAAATTCTTTGAAGGTGAAGAATTTGATGAACATGAGATCGCCAAGGGACTGCGCATCGGCGTCAGAAACGGCGACATCCGTCCGGTATATTCCGGAAGTGCAAACCAGCAGGTCGGCCTCGAACGCCTGATGGATCTGATCACGGAATACTTCCCGAGTTATGCTGAAAAGGGCACTGTCAAGGCTCTGAATGCCAAGGAAGCAGAGATCTCGATGGAAACAAATGAAAACGAAGCATTATCTGCTTTCGTATTCAAGACCATCATTGACCCGTTCGTTGGAAAGATCTCCTATCTGAAGGTTATGAGCGGTGTGCTGAACAGCGATTCCCAGGTTTACAACCAGAAAAAAGATACAAATGAAAAGATCGGTCAGATCTATGTCATCAACGGAAAATTCCAGATCGGTGTCGGCAAGCTCTTTACAGGTGACATCGGTGCTGTTGTCAAACTGCAGTCCACTGACACCAATGATACACTGAGCACAAAGGCAAAACCGGTTCACTATCCGGCAATCGATTATCCGCAGCCGATGCTTGGCTATGCGATCAGCCCGAAGACAAAAGCTGACGAAGACAAGATGTCTGTCGGTATCCGCAACATGGCTCAGGAAGACGGAACTCTGAGACTGGACAACAACAAGGAAACACATGAACAGGTCCTCTACGGAATGGGTGACCAGCATATCGATCTGATTCTCTCCAAGCTTAAATCCAAATATAAAGTTGACGTTGTCACAGCAGTTCCGACTGTACAGTATCGTGAAACGATCCGCGGCAAAGCAGAAGCCCAGGGTAAATATAAGAAGCAGAACGGCGGTGCCGGTCAGTATGGCGATGTCTGGGTAAGATTTGAACCATGTGACGGTGACGAGATGGAATTTGCCGAGGAAGTATTCGGCGGCGCTGTTCCGAAACAGTACTTCCCGCCGGTTGAAGCAGGTCTGCGTGACTGCATGCAGCACGGACCTCTGGCTGGATTCAAGGTCGTTGGTGTCAAGGCGACATTATACGATGGATCCTACCACCCGGTTGACTCCAAGGAAGTAGCGTTCAAGGAAGCTGCGAGACTTGCGTTCAACAAAGCAATGCCTATGGCAAAACCGGTTCTGCTCGAACCGATCGGAAAAGTCAGAATCATTGCACCGGAAGAATACACCGGAACACTCATGGGCGACTGCACGAAGAGACGCGGTCTGATCATGGGTATGGCTGCCAATGAAGACGGCGACCAGGTCATCGACGCTGAAGTACCGATGGCTGAAATGCTGACATATGCAAATGAACTCCGTTCCATGACACAGGGCAGAGGCACATATGTTATCGCGTTTGACCGCTATGAACCGGCTCCGCAGAACGTTGCTGAAAAGGTCATCGAAGAAAAGGCGAGAAAAGACGCTGAATAATCATACATGAAGAAGGGTCTTCGGACTCTTCTTTTTTATGTTTTCCTATCATTGATGACGGTCTTCCTGCGTTGCTTTTTCAGCACGGATGATATAAAATTATCTGGCAATGCCCGTGTGGCGGAATCGGCAGACGCAGCAGACTCAAAATCTGCCGCTGGCAACAGCGTATCGGTTCAAGTCCGATCACGGGCACGAGACAGGATCCTGATGAAAATCAGGGTCTTTTTCTGTATGGAATTGATTCAGAATGTTATAATTCCTGCATATGAAGAAACGAATCTTGACAGGTATTCTGGCGCATGTCGATGCCGGGAAAACAACATGTATCGAGCAGATGCTGTATCAGTCCGGACAGATCCGGAAACTTGGAAGGGTAGATCATAAAGATGCCTTCCTTGATTTTGATGCGGAAGAAAGAAACCACGGCATTACTATTTACGCAAAGGAAGCTTTTCTGGAATGGAACGATACTGAGGTCTATGTGATCGATACACCCGGTCATGTGGATTTTTCCAGTGAAATGGAACGGAGTCTGCAGGTGCTGGATCTTGCGGTGATCCTGATCAACGGACAGGACGGTGTTCAGAGCCATACGGAGACGATCTGGAGATGTCTTGAACATTATCAGATTCCGGCTGTGATCTTTGTAAATAAAATGGATATTTCCTTCCGGGAAAAAGCAGATCTGATGCATGATCTTCTGGGACATTTTACCGATGCATGCATTGACTGGTCTGATCCGGAAAAAGAAGAAAAACTTGCCATGATCAATGATGATATCCTGAACGAGTATATGGAGCATGGTTCCGTTTCATCCGGACTCCTGCAGGAAGCGTTCATGAAGAGACAGGTATACCCGGTGCTTTTCGGCTCCGCGCTGAAAGGGGACGGTGTCAGTGATCTTCTGGATCTGATCACGGAAATGGTTCCTGAAAGATCATATCCTGACGAGTTCGGCGCACGTGTTTACAAGATCTCGGAGGATGCACAGAAAAACAGACTGACGCATATCCGTGTTACAGGCGGTGTCCTGCGCGCAAGGGACAGGATCGGGGAAGATGAAAAAGTTGATCAGATCCGGATCTATTCCGGTAAGGATTATAAAATGATCCCTGAGGCTGAAGCCGGTATGGTATGTGTCCTTAAAGGTCTGAATCATGCGGAAGCAGGCCAGGGACTCGGTTTTGAGGAATCCAATCCTGTATCTCTTCTGCATGCGTTTATGTCTTATGAAATAGCCGTACCGAAAGGCGCAGACCGGATGACGCTCAGCAGGATATGCAGAAAACTGGCGGAACAGGATCCGCAGCTGCAGATCTCCGTGGATGAAAAGACACACAAGATCTCCGTGCAGATCATGGGTGAGATGCAGAAGGAAATCCTGCAGAAAAAGATCTATGAAGAATGCGGCATCATGATCGGGTTTTCGGAAGGAAGGATACTGTATCAGGAGACGATCAGGGAGCCTGTTTCCGGCTCCGGTCACTTTGAACCGCTCCGGCATTATGCGGAAGTACATGTCCGGCTGACACCGCTGGAAAGAAACAGCGGTCTGGAGTTTGCCAATGAATGTATTCCCGACACGCTTTCTGCCGGTTTTCAGAAATCGATCATGGATGCGCTGGAAAGAAAACGCCATAAAGGTGTTCTGACCGGTTCACCGCTGACGGATGTCCGTATTTCCCTGGTCGCAGGAAAAGGACACCTGAAACATACGATGGGCGGTGATTTCCGTGAAGCGGCCGGCAGGGCGGTCAGGCAGGCTCTGATGAAGGCGGATAATATCCTGCTTGAACCGTATTATGATTTTATCCTGACAGTTCCGGCTGATGATCTGTCATACGCACTGTATGACCTGGAACAGAGGAACGCGTCTGTGAACGTGGAAAACGATGATCAGCGTATGCGGATCACCGGCAGAGGGCCTGTCAGAAGACTCATGAACTATCAGAATGAAGTTGTCTCATATACAAAAGGAAAAGGACTGTTTACCTTTCAGCAGGCCGGATACTTCCCGTCAGAAGAACAGGCCAGGCTGACAGAAGAAAGCGGCTATGATCCGGAGATGGACTTTCGCAATCCGCCGGATTCAGTATTCTGCGCGAACGGTTCAGGATATATCGTTCCCTGGTACAAGGCGGATGAATCCATGCATATTCAGATCCGTACAGTCGAGGAGACCGGTGTATACAGACGGGAAAGCATACGCGTACGGGAAGACCAGCTGGAGAGTATACTGGAAAAGGCTTCCGGCAACAACCGCAGCAAAAAGAAATCCGGCAGTTCCGCGCAGAAAAAACCGGCAAAGCCATACCGGTCAAATGTCGTCCGGCTTCCCAAATATCTGATCGTAGACGGATACAATGTTATTTATGACTGGCCGGAACTGAAGGAAATTGCGAAGGATGACCTGTTCAATGCCAGGGAAAAACTGATCGCGGTCATGGCGGAATACCAGGCATATACCGGTCAGAAAATGATGATCGTCTTTGACGGCTATCAGGTCAGGGACAACTACGGCAGCCGGGATCAGAAGGGGGATCTGCTGGTCGTATATACCAAATACGGGGAAACGGCAGATGCCTACATCGAAAAGATCTCTCTGGACCTTGAGGATCAGTATGACCTGACAGTGGCATCTTCTGACGGTCTGGTGCAGAATGCGATCCTTGCGCACGGGGCTCTCAGAATATCCGCGCGTCAGCTGAAAAACATGATCGAAGCGATGGAGACGATCTATTCAAAGTGATTTTAAGGAAAAACATGCTATAATGCGGACATAGGAAAAGGAGAAATACAAATGGAACAGTTGGAATTTAAATTTGATACACAGCTGCTTATAGATGGTGAAGATCTTGATGAAGATGAGATCCATGATTATATTACAGAGCATTTCAAAGGGGACTGCCTCCTGGTTGTAGGCGATGATACGCTGATCAAGATTCATTTTCATACAAATGAACCATGGCAGATCCTGGAATACGGACAGTCGATCGGAGATATCTATGACGTTGTAGTGGAAAACATGCAGCGCCAGGAAGAAGGTCTGAAAGGATAAAAAAAGAAACGGGTGTGAACCCGTTTTTATAATAGTCCGAGGAAGTTGTTGATAACGAATAGAATAACACATGTGATGATGGTCCAGGATGTGAAGACGATCTTCCACAGTTTCGGCTCCGCTGCCCCGTGCCTCGCGATCCGGTAGTTGATGGTACGGTTGAACAGGCTCAGCGCAACGACGATGTATATGAGTACGATCATGATGGTCGGTATAATGACGAATTTTTCGGGCAGGGCGATGATCAGCCAGGTGAAGAAAGAAGTGAATATGTGGATCCTTATAGCCGGTTTGATGGAATGATACCGCAGTGTGACAAGGGCAAGGAACCAGCCCAGGAAGACAGCTATGGCTGCGTCGGCGATACTGGACTGTGCCAGCGCATACAGGACAGATGAAGCCAGTACGCCGAAATATCTGTTGTAGTGACCAAGCTGACGCTGTATGATACCGCGGAATATGTATTCGTCACAGACCGGCTGGATCAGGACGGTAAGGACAAAGTAAACGATATTCTTGATGATGTTGTTGGTGGAGGTAAATGCCCCGATAAACGCGTAATCCCTGAGTTCTGTACCGAAGAAATTTCCAAAGATCGAAACGACAAACAATACGATCAGCATGATTCCCGTACCCATGCAGCACAGTGCGGCGAGTTTGCCCAGGGTGATATCCGGTTTCTGCAGGTAATCCCTGATCGGCAGCCTCAGTTTCCTTGCACTGATGGAAAAGGGAATAAAAGCGACAAGCAGGATCATGACGGAAACAAATACCATTGTGATGAGGTCTGCATCATAACCCATGAATGCCTGCGGTGCGTATCTGGCAACCAGAGAAGAACCGTGCCACAGCAGCAATAACAGGGAAATATAAATGATCAGGGAGATACCAAGGGTATTTACCTGAGCTTTTGCCTGTTTTGTTGTGATGATCTGCGGTTTGTTTACGGGCATTAAGTGATTCCTCTTTCAGACAACAGATATTATATCAAATGGGAAACATATGAACAATGAGATGCGGAATGGCCAAAAAGAAAAAGATGTTTCCATCTTTTTCTACATTCCGTGTTTTTTAAACAGTTTATCCATGAATTTGGGAAACTCTTCGATCGGGAAATTTTGTATGGCATGTTCTTCTGTTCCGATCTCCGCCAGATACCCATGCAGCCATACACTCATGCAGACAGCTGTCATAACATCTTTTGTCATTGACAGGATCCCTGTCATGATACCTGTCAGCAGGTCACCGCTGCCGGCCTGGGCCAGTGCCTGGGATCCGCTCTGGTTGAAATACATTTCCCCGTTTGGTGCAGCTACGATCGTGTTTGCGCCTTTCAGCACAACGATCACATTGTAATCCTTCGCAAACTTCCGGGCATATTCCACTTTCCTGTCCATCAGTACGGAAGTGGGAATATTCAGGATCTCGGCAAATTCGCCGACATGCGGGGTAATGATGACGGGTACTCTGACAAAACGGAGAATATACATATTATGCACAAGCATCCGGAGAGCTTCAGCATCCAGCACGACAGGCCCTCTGCTGTTCTGCAGGATATAGTCCATCGCTTCCGATTTGCGGGACATAAATACAGCACCGCTTCCGAAGCCCACTGCCGAAGCATCGGGCAGCACAGATTCAAGTATCGGGACGACGGTATGCTCAGCGAATGGATGAAATACCGGTGTGATGTGGCGGGATGCCACGATCGGATAGATCTCATGCGGGAGTGCCGCATGAATATAGGAAGCGCCGACTGTTTTCGCACCGATGATATTCAGGCTCATTGCGCCGGCCATGCCGTAGCTTCCTCCGACCAGCAGCATCTTTCCCTGTGTACCTTTGTGCGCATTTTCTTTCTTTGCAGGGAAGTTGCGGAAGAATAGTTCTTCATTCATTTCCCGGCAGGGGGAAGTGAAAGTATGCGGCAGTCCGAGATCCACAAGAACAGCTTCCCGGAAACACTCATGTTCCTTTCTGAGCATGTGGAACGGCTTCCAGCAGTCCAGGGCAAATGTCACTTCCGAGACGATCGCGTCTGAATCATGATGATCTGTATCCGCTTCACATCCGCTGTTGATGTCGATACTGAAAATACGTGCGCCGCTCTCATTGATCCGGCGGAAAAGACTCTTCATCTTCGGCTTCAATTCACCATGAAACCCAAAGCCGTATACGGCATCTACAATGACATCCGCTTTTTTCAGTTCGCGTGAAAATTCGCGGGGTTTCAGTATGACGGAGGCATCCATCTCTTCGCATGCCTGCATGGCTGCTTCTGTCAAAGGTTTTCCTTCTGCCTGGTATACCCTGCATGCATATCCGGAAAGTTCTCTTGCGATTACATAACCGTCACCGCCGTTATTTCCTTTTCCGGAAATGATCAAAATGCGGTCCTCCTGACGGATCCGTTTTTTGATTTCTTCAGCCGCAGCCTTTCCCGCATTCTGCATCAATTCATATACTGAAAAGCCGGAAAGTTTTTCAATTTCCTTCATGCCTTTACTGTCTATGATCATAAAAGAGGTCTCTTTTCTAAAAGTTTTTCTAAATAAATGATACAGGAAAATGTAAAAAAATGCGATATTTATCAATACTGTGATATAATACACGCGGCTAAAACCTGAAGGAGGTAACTATTATGCCAGTAAAGAAAGTAGAAAAGGAAGAAACAGTAAAGAAATCTACTGAAAAGAAAACTGCCACAAAAGCTGCTGCTAAGAAGGCTCCTGCTAAAAAGGCTGCGGAAGAAAAACCTGCTAAAAAGGCTGCCGAAAAGAAAGTAACAGCAACAAAGACTGAAACAAAGAAAGCTGCTGCTCCGAAGAAGGAAACAGCTGCCAAGAAGGCTCCTGCTAAAAAAGCTGCTGCGAAGAAACCGGAAGTATTCAAACAGTCAGTTCAGCATTATGAAGATGTCATCAACTGGAAAAAGGGTGAAGCTCATGCAATGGACTGGTTATATATTGAAATCAACGCAGGTGATCTCCTGACAGAAGTAGAAGCAGGCGTTGACAATCTGGATACCTGCTGCAAGGCTATTCTCAACTGCATGCTGGAAGGCGACGGATATATTGTTGAACCGAGTGAGGAAGACAAGGTTTCCGACAGACTGACAGTACGTTACTATTGCGATAACCTCAGCGCAGACCGCAGAAAATATTTCGACGTATTATAAGCAGTATGAAAAAAGCGAAGGATATAAAGATGTCATGTCGCTTTTTTTATTTGCTTTTTTCTCTCAGATAAGTGAGAAGGATGGCAGAACCGCTGCCGTATACCGCTTCCGCAAGACCGGTGATCTGACCGGCTGTAAAGCAGAGAAAAGCACAGAACACACAGAGTATGATGTCATACTGAAGGAGTTTCTGCTCGGCTGACAAAACAAGAAATATGCCTTTCTGCAGAAAGAAAAACATTAGAAATGCCGCTGCCAGATGAAGACCGGACAGTAAAGACTGATCCGTACGATAAGGCACCAGGACAGAAAAAACAGCTCCGAGAAGAAACAGGATCATATCTCTTTTAACCGGAACAGTTCCGAAAAAATATATAAATTCCAGGGTATAGAAGATCAGGATGCAGACGGCGGTGACAACAGCGGCCGGAGAGAAACGGGCGTCGGACAGGAAACCGGTGAAGTTTTTCTCCAAAGACTGCATCAGGAAAAGCGGCAGAAAATACAGCATCGGAATAATACAATATCCGGCAGCCGCGTGAAGCGAAATTCTTTTAAGTTGAACACCCTGTTTGCGCATATTAAAATTATAGCATCACATAGTAAATACCAGGCTTCTGAAACGGAAAGGAGATTAGCGCGATGAAATCATATCTTGTCTTTGACTGGGGAGGAACATTTATCAAATACGCACGCATGAATGAAGATGCGGAGATACTGGATAAAGGGAAAATACCTTCACCGAAGAAAAGTGATACGAAGGAAATATTCTATGAAACCATCGATCAGATCGTCGCGGATTTTCCCGGCAGGCCTGACGGAATCGCTATCTCTTCTCCCGGCATTATCGACAGCACAAAAGGGGAGATACGTGTAATCGGCAGTTTTCCGTACCTGAATAACACCTGGGTCAGAAAGGAACTGGAAGAAAGGTATCAGATTCCCGTAAGTATTGAAAATGACGGCAAAAGCGCAGCGCTGGCGGAACTGTGGAAAGGCAACCTGCAGGATGTCAGAGACGGGGCAGTCGTCGTGATCGGAACCGGGATCGGCGGCGGCATCATACTGGATGGAAAACTCCGGAGAGGACAGCATTTCTTTGCCGGTGAATACAGCGCGGTAAACCTCAATGCATACAGTCCCGAAGAAGATGACAGCTACTGGGGTGCTTTAGGGCACAGAGGATTATCAAAAGAAGTCGCAAAGAGAACGGGGGAAAACGCGGGGGATCTGGACGGCATCGAAGTGTTCAGACGCGTCAATGAAGGTGATGAGGCTGCGCAGGAAGGTCTGCGTGCTTACTGCGACAGGTTTGCCCTGGAACTCTTTAATCTCAATATCGTACTTGATCTTTCCAGGATCTGTATCGGCGGCGGTATGTCCGTTCAGCCGAAACTCCTGGAATATCTCAAAGAGAGCATCGAAGGTCTGAAGCGGAAACACCCAGATATCGTAAGCGGAACAGCACTCCCGCTTCCGGAAGTGGCGGTATGCAGATTCTATAATGATGCAAATCTGATCGGGGCACTGTATCATCATTTATATGAAAGGGAATCATAAACAGGGGGCGGCAATGAAAAATGTATTTGGAAACCATTTGACCCTGACGTTGTTTGGTGAATCACACGGTCCTGCCGTCGGCGCAGTCATTGACGGGCTACCTGCCGGAATACAGGTGTCCGAAGATGAGATCCGCTCCATGATGGACAGAAGAAAGGCTTACGGACGTATTTCAACTGCCCGGCGGGAAGAGGACAAGGTGGAATTCCTTTCCGGAATCAAAGACGGTTATACACAGGGAACGCCTGTTGCGATACTGATCCGCAATGAAAATGCGGAAAGAAAAGATTATAAGGAAAACATCATCCGGCCGTCGCATGCGGATTATACAGGACGCGTGAAATATCAGGGATACGCGGATCTTTCCGGCGGCGGCCATTTCAGCGGAAGACTGACAGCACCGCTGACAGCTGCGGGCGCGATATGCATCGGTATGCTTGCAAAAAAGGGAATCACCATCGGAACGCATATCCTGCAGATCGGCACGATACAGGATGAAAGTTTTCATGAAACAGATCCGGCAGACCAGCTGGATGTTCTGAAAGGAAAGCAATTCCCGGTCATCTGCGATCAGGCGGCGGAAATGATGAAACAGGCTATTACAGCGGCTGCGGATGAAGGAGATTCACTGGGCGGGATCCTGGAGACTGCTGTATGCGGACTGGAAGCCGGAATCGGTGAACCGTGGTTTGATACGACAGAAGGCATGATCGCGCACGCCGTCTTTTCCGTGCCGGCTGTCAAAGGAATCTCATTTGGGGCAGGTTTTGATCTGGCGCAGATGAAAGGCAGTGAAGCAAACGATGCATTTACCGCTGAGAACGGGAAAATCAGGACGATAACCAATCACAGCGGCGGTATCAGCGGCGGTATCACAACCGGCATGCCGGTGCTTTTCCGTACGGTGATAAAACCTACGCCTTCGATCGCGAAAGAGCAGAGATCGGTCGATCCTGAAACCCTCGAAGAAAAGATCATTGCGATAAAAGGCAGACATGATCCCGCGATCGTCCACAGGGCATGCCCGGTGATCGATGCTGTTACGGCATTCGTGATCGCCGATCTCTGTATGGAAAGATACGGTACGCTCTGGTTTACGGAAAAAAATAAAGATGAAGCTGAAAGATGATAAAAATATTATACTGATCGGCATGCCGACATCAGGGAAAACAACGATCTCTACCCGTCTGGGAGAGAGACTGCATAAGAAGGTCCTGCATATGGATTCCATGATCGAGGAAGAACTCGGTATGTCTATCCGCGAGTGTTTCAGGCAGTACGGAGAAGATTATTTCCGGGACGCTGAAACAGAACTCATTCGCAGGATCTGCACCTGCAGGGACTGCGTGATCGCCTGCGGCGGCGGTGTGATCAAGCGGGAAGAGAACATGAAGATGCTGTCTGACTGCGGCATCGTGTTTTTGCTGAGGAGGGATTTTTCCCTGCTTTTCCCGACAGAAGACAGACCGCTCAGTTCGACCCGGGAAGACCTGGAAAAGCTCTACCGGGAGCGGAAGGAACTATACCGGAAATACAACGATCATGTCGTAATCAATGACGGAAGTGTTGATGAAACGGTGGATGAGATCATCAGGATACTCAGACAGGAATACCAGGAAAAAGAAAGATAATAAAATGGATGTAATCATTCAAAAGGGAAAACTGCATGATGTGAATATTGCGGTTCCTTCCAGCAAATCTGTTTCCATCCGGGCACTGATCGCGGCTTCGCTGGCGGAGGGGGATTCCGAGATCCATGGACTCTGCATCTGCCGGGATACGGAAGCGGTTATGAAAGTGCTGGAAGAGCGCGGTATTTCCATGCGGAAGACAGAAGACAGATTGACGATCCGCGGAAAGGCAGACAGCCGCCTTTTTTCCGGCGGTTCGATCTTCTGCGGGGAATCTGCCACTGCGCTTCGTTTCCTGATCCCGCTGGCCGCCTGCGGAAAAGCAGAAACAAGGTTCAGCGGAGAAGGGCGGCTGCTGAAAAGACCTTTGTCGGTTTACGAAACACTGTTCAGGGAACAGGGACTTCTGTTTCAGCGTGCGGATAACTTTCTGAAAGTCAGCGGGAAACTGCATCCCGGGAAAATACGGATCCGCGGAGATATTTCTTCACATTTCACCAGCGGACTTCTGTTTGCTCTCCCGCTTCTTGATCGGGACAGTGAACTGAACATCAGCACAGATCCCGTTTCAGAACCATACATTGAACTGACAGCCGATGTACTGCATAAAGCAGGAATCCGCATTGTGCGGAAAGAAACCGGATATTATATTCCGGGTTCTCAGCACTATCATCCGTTTTCTCTGCAAATCTCGGGAGATGATTCACAGGCTGCATTCCTGATCGCTTTATCCCAGATCGGCCGGATCTGCGTCAGCATTCCGAATATGGCGCACGATTCCCTGCAGGGAGATCATGTGATCATTCGGCTCATCCGTGAAATGGGCGGCATCGTCAGAAAGGAAACAGAAGGCTATTCATTTATGCCCGGTTCACTAAAAGCAATATCCGCCGATCTTCGGAACTGTCCGGATCTCGGTCCCGTCCTGTTCGTCCTTGCTTCACAGGCAGAAGGTATTTCGGAATTCCGTCATGCGGACAGACTGCGTGACAAGGAAAGCGACAGGAT
>CACZPD010000203.1 GCA_902782955.1 uncultured Erysipelotrichaceae bacterium | reverse complement strand
TCGCCGAAGCGTGGCGTGATATTCATGATTTAACGATAGAACGATTTTGATATAAGTCAATATCAATACTTCCGGCGCAATTCGTTAATTTCCGGTTGAAAGAAAAAAACTGCCCCGCAGGGCAGTAATGTTATGCGATGGCAGCTTCCAGAGCGATCTTCATCATGTTGGTGAAGCTCTTTTCCCTCTGCTCCGGTGTTGTATCCTCATTGGTTACGAGGCTGTCGGAAATCGTGAGGATGCAGGCTGCGTTTTTGCCGAGTACCTTGGCGTTGGAGAACAGCGCGAAACTCTCCATCTCACATACCGCACAGTGCTTGTTCTGTACGATATCAACTGCTGAATCCATGCTCTCACGGTAGAAGACATCGGAGGAATGAATGATTCCTTCTTTCATCGGGATGCCGAGATCCGCTGCTGCTTTTCTGAGCTTGTTGTTCAGTTCTTCACTTGGATCCATATATTCAGCGTCATTGCCGCATTGTGTTTTGGCAAAGGTGCTCTCAGACCAGGATGAAGTTCCGAGGAAGACGTCGAATATATGCAGTTCGGGAAGGTATGCGCCGCAGGATCCTACACGGATGATATTCTCAACATCATAGAATTTGAATAATTCATAGGAATAGATGCCGATGCTGGGCATGCCCATGCCGCTGGCCATGACCGTTACAGGAACACCTTTATATGTTCCGGTATAACCGCCGATCCCGCGTACGTTGTTTACGAGGACAGGATTTTCAAGAAATGTCTCCGCAATGAATTTTGCCCGGAGCGGATCACCAGGCATCAATACTGATTTCGCAATCTGGTTTTTTTCTGCACTATTATGAGGTGTAGGCATATGATTAAACTCCTTTTCTACTGCTTTCAGTATAACAAAACGGTGTAATTTTTTACACCGTCCTGATTCTTATAACTTGGATGATTTCGCGCCTTTTGCGCTCTCCGCGCTGTATGTGCTCAGCAGGTTCGTATCATATGAGAAAGTCATTCTGGACCTTCTTCTTTCTCTTTCCAGAGCCTGTTCCACAAGTTTGTCCATCAGTTCCCGGAAGGAGATGCCGCTTTCCTGCCAGAGATAGAAGGCGAGGGAACCCGGGATCGTATTGATCTCATTTACATAGACGCGTTTTGTTTCTGCGTCCATCATGAAATCGATCCGGCAGACACCGCCTGCGCCGAGCACGCGGAATGTCTTCAGCGCGAGTTCCTGGATCTGCTTCGTGATCCCTTCGCTGACCGGTGCCGGTACGATCCTGGCTGCGGAAGCCATGCCTTTGGAAGGACCGGATTTCGCGGATTTACCGCCGCCCTGGTATTTCTGCTGGAAATCCAGAAGATCGGTGGAGGAAGTATGCCCTACCTGTTCGAGGACACTTGCTTCTGCGTGATAGGAATCACCCAGGACAGAGCAGTTGATCTCGACCATCGGCTTTACGACTTTTTCCGTGATGACTTTTTCGTCATACTGTCTCGCTTCTTCAAAGCACTGGATATACTCTTCGTCATTGCGGGCAACGGAAATACCGACGGAAGAACCGGTGCGCGCAGGCTTGAGGATGACCGGGTAGATCAGCTTGTGTGCCTTGCGCAGAACTTCTTCCGGATGATCGTCCATCTCTTCGCCGTATACCCAGAACCAGTTGGTCAGCGGGAGACCATTGTCATTCAGGATGTGCTTCTGCAGCACTTTGTCCTGCCCGACAGCCGCGCCGTACAGATCACATCCCGCATACGGGACCTTCATCATTTCAAGGAATCCCTGGATCGTTCCGTCTTCACCGTTGGTGCCGTGCATGACCGGTATCGCCACATCGATTGTGCCGATGTCCTTCGCACCGAACAGTTTTGTTTTGACCGGTCTGATGATGACTTTGTTGTCTTCGCGGATGATCGTTACCTGTGTGCTCTTGGAAACGGCGTCATTCAGGTCCTTGAAGGTCTCCACTTTATCCAGAAGTTCACCGCAGTACATTTTGCGGTCTTTGGATACATAAACAGGTATAACGTTGTATTTATCTTTATCCATAGCACGGATCGCCTGATTCGCGGAAATGATGCTTACTTCATGTTCCACAGACTCACCGCCGAAAAAAACAGCTACATTCAGTTTCATAAACACCTCTCAGATATACCAGAACATTATACTAAAATAATCGGAAAATTACAGTGCTGCGTGATAGAATGAGGACATGAAAAAAGCATTGGTACTTGCCGGCGGCGGAACAAAAGGAGTTTATCAGGCGGGTGTGATCAGGGCACTGATCGACTTGGGGAAGAATGACTGGAACATGGTTTTCGGCACCAGCGTCGGCGCGCTGAACGCTCTCATGCTCGTACAGAAAGACTACGCGGGATTTTTTGATATTTATACACATTTGAAAGCAGACGATATTATCGGAAGCTACATTCCGTTTGACATCAGCCTGAATAAGATCGTCAGTGAAAGAGAATCATTACTGAATACAGCTGTAAGCTATTTTAAAGACAGAGGAGTTGATATCTCCCCGTTTGAAAAGCAGGTAGAGGAGAAATTCGATCCGGAAAAATTCTTTGCCTCGGATATCGATTTCGGCTGTATCACAGCCACCCATCCGAAACATGAACCGGTCTATGTCACCAAGGAAATGATGCGTGAAAGGGGAAAGGACTGGCTGATCGCCAGTGCCAGCGCATTTCCTGCATTCCCGGTGAAAGTCATCGACGGACAGGAATATGTGGACGGCGGATACTTTGACAATTTGCCGGTGGATTTTGCTTTACGGCAAGGTGCCGAAGAGGTGATCGCTATCGATCTCAGACACGAGGCCACGCACCCCGGTTACCGGGACAGACCCCGGATCGATTACATTTCCCCGACCCAGGATCTTCCTCGGTTTCTGGAGTTTGACAGAAGCCTGCTGGAACATTCCTTCCGGATCGGTTATCTGGATGCGTGCAAGTTTTACGGCGTGTATGAAGGTTACGTATATACGTTTGAAAAAGCGGAACTGCCGGCATTCTTCCATAAGTGGTATCCGCAGATGCTGATGCTGGAAACCAGGATCAAACTGGCTTCCAACATCGGTGAGCGTTTCCGTTCCCGCCAGCATATCCGCAACCGGCTGCTTGAATACATGGACAAAACACATCTGGAATACAGGGATTATTTTTACGGGATGATGGATCATCTGATGCGCATATGCGGAATGGATGATACCTGGCTCTACACCTATGAAGAGGCGAGAAACCGGATCCTGGCCGAATTTGCCGGTGCGGTTGATAAAAATTACGATAACATGCCTGCGATGCAGGGGATCAGGGATCTGGCGGAATATGCCAAAACACTGAATACCAAAGGAATCATAGAAAAGATGATCCATGCGAATTTCTTTCCGGAACACAGGATCCTGACAGAAAACATGGCACTTACTGTTTATCCTTTTGAGCAGGCACTGGCAGATTTTGTTACATGTATGATGAAAGAACTCCCGGAGGAATCAGCGGATGGAAAAAGCAGCGAAATTTGAAAAAGTCAGTTTCGGACAGTTCGCGGAAGGATGGAAAAAGCTTGATCCGGAAGCTTCTGCGGAAACGGTAAAGAAAATATATGATAATCTGAAAATGCCGAAGCGGGCAACAGCAGGATCGGCCGGTTATGATTTTTTTGCGCCGGCTGATATAACACTTCTGCCGCAGGAAGAGGCACTCATTCCGACGGGGATCCGTGTTAAAATGAAAGAAGGATACGTCCTGATGCTTTTCCCGCGCAGTTCACTGGGCTTTAAATACCGCATGCAGCTGAACAACACGGTCGGCATCATCGACAGCGATTATTATCATGCAGATAATGAAGGACATATTTTCTGCAAGATCACAAATGATACAAGAGAAGGAAAAACACTTTCGATCCGGCAGTCTGACGGGATGGTCCAGGGCATCTTTCTTGCCTATGCAATTACCGAAGACGATACAGCAGAGGAAAAAAGGACCGGCGGATTCGGGAGTACGGATATGAGGAAAAAAGAATGACAGAAACAAGACGAAATGATATTCCGGAATCAGTTCTGGAACGCATGGAACAGCTCAGAAAACACGGAAAGGAAGTACCGGATCTTTCCCTGATCAAAACACCTGAACAGATCGAAGGGATCCGCGAGGCAGGGAAGATCAACACAGCAGTGCTGGATGAAGTCGCAAAACACATACATGCCGGCATGAGCACACAGGAGATCGACAACATCGTAAAGGAATTTACGCATGCGCATGATGCGGTCTGCGCGCCTTACAAATATGAAGGCTTCCCCAAACATGTATGCACGTCCATCAATGAGGAAGTATGCCACGGTATCCCGAGCCGTCTGCGCAAACTGCATGACGGGGATATCATCAATGTGGATGTCACGACGATCTATAAAGGATATTATGCGGATGCTTCCCGCATGTTCATGATCGGTGATGTTTCACATGCAAGAAAGAAGCTGACCGAAGAGACGAAAAAATGTCTGGAGATCGGAATAGCGGCTGCCCAGCCGTGGGCAACGGTAGGGGATATCGGCTATGCCATTTCCAAATACGCGCATTCACTCGGTTACGGTGTTGTCAGGGAACTTGGCGGACATGGCGTAGGCAATGACTTCCATGAAGATCCTTTCATCAGCCATATCGGCAAAAAGGGAACAGGCATGGTCCTGGTACCGGGCATGGTCTTTACCATTGAACCGATGATCAATGCCGGCAAGGCAGGCGTTGTGATCGACCGCTATAACGGATGGACGATCTATACGTCAGACGGATCGGACAGCGCCCAGTGGGAACATACGATCCTGATCACCGAAACAGGGAATGAGATCCTGACATACTGATATGGGACAGATCCGGATCACAGGTTTTCGTGAAGAAAGCATTTCTTCGTCCGTTCTGCAGGAAATGGAAGAAGCTGTCATGAAAACAGATTATCAAAGTGAAAAAAGACCATATCATTTCGTGTTTTTCAGAAACCGTGATCTTCTGAATGAGATCGAGGCGTTTGCCGGAGAGGAAAAATGTCATCTCGATGCCCCTCTGGTCATACTTGCTTTCGCAGACGGAAGCACCGCTTATACTTCGGAAGATACTTTGAAAGCTGCCGGCAGTCTTCAGCGGTATATGCAGGAAAACGGCATGCAGTATTTCTTTTCCTTCAGACTCAACGATACGCTGAATCAGTACCGTTACCGGAAGATCATGGAAATGATGGGGGTTCCGGAAGGGTATCTGCTTCAGTTTACGATCGCCGCAGGACATTTTATCTCACAGGAAGGGACGGAGACGAAAACCGGCTCAGTGTTCTCTTATGTGCAGTGACCAGGAGGAATTATGAACAATAACATTTACGTCATCGGACACAAAAATCCGGACAGTGATTCCATCTGCTCGGCCATTACATATGCCGATATGCTGAATCGTCTCGGATATTCTGCGATTCCCTGCCGGCAGGGACCGCTGAATGAAGAAACCAAATTTATCCTGAAACGCTTCGGACAGGAAAATCCGCTGCTTCTGACAGACGCAAGAGCGATGCTGAAGGATATCGAAATGGATGAGCCGACGATTGTCCGTGTGGATGAAACAGTCCATCACGCCTGGCATATGATGCTCAAGACACGCAACAGGTCGCTTTGTGTCGTAGATGAAAACAACAAGCTTGTAGGTGTATGCACAGCCAGCGATCTTTCCCGTGTAAGGATCCATCCTGAAACAGATCTCGACCAGCTGATGTCTTCCGCCACACTGGGCAATATTGCCCGTACGATCGGCGGCCAGATTCAATACTCCCCGTCCTACTTCAGCACCAACGGAAAGATCTATATCGTTGCCCTTGACGGGAAGGAAGCTTCCATCTACAACATGAAAGACAGCATCGTCATCACTTCAAGCGGCGAACAGAAGCAGAATATGGTCATCGACATGGGGGCCAAGTGCCTCGTCGTTACCTGCGGGCAGGCTGTTTCCGATTTTGTCATGCAGAAGGCAAGCGAGAACAAATGCGCTGTTATTACAACGCAGCATGACACCATGCATACCGCAAGGGTCATCACGGAAAGCTACGCCGTAAAGGAAATCATGTCAAACAAGGTAATTGCGTTCAAGGATTCCGATTATGTGGAAGATGTGATCGTCCGGATGGCAAGCACCCGTGTACGTTCCTATCCGGTACTGGATGACAATGATAATATCGTCGGGGCTTTCTCCCGGTATCATACGAGAAACTATCAGAAGCGCAAATTTGTGCTTGTTGACCACAGCGCCATGACACAGGTCATCAACAACATCGACAAGGCGGAGATCGTGGCAATCATCGACCATCATCATATCGGGGATGTCACTACCAGCAAGCCAATCGAATACCGCAACCAGAAATGCGGATGCACATGCACGATCATTTCAAATCTCTATCAGGAAAACGGCATGCTGCCGGACAAAAATATGTGCGGTCTCCTGCTGAGCGCGATCCTTTCAGATACGCTGAATTTCAAGTCTGCAACAACAACGGAGCGGGATAAAATGACGGCAAGATGGCTGGCCGACAGGGCAGGGATCGAGGATATCGATGCCTATGCAAGGGAAATGCTCGGTGCTTCCATCGCCCTGAAGGATGCCACGCCGCATGAGATCCTGAACAGAGACCTGAAGAATTATGAGATCGGTCAGTACAAGATCGCCATCGGACAGACCAATTACTCACGTATGGAAGATGTCCAGGCGATCCTGCCACCTTTCATCAAGAATCTGGAAGAGGAACAGAAGACAAAGGGACTGGATCTGCTTGTCATGCTGTTTACGGATGTAATGGGCGAAGGTTCCTATTTCGTCTTCTCCGGGCCGCTTTCTAAAGTAGTTTCAGAACTTATTGAATCTAATTTTGATGAACATACGGGATTCGATCCGCACATCATCTCGAGAAAACAGCAGATGATGCCGAAACTGTCAGCGATGATCCAGGAACTATAAGAAAAAGAGAGATAATAAAAACGCTTATGGATAATTCCACGGAAAAGAAACGTTAATATACGATTTTGCTTTTTCCGTAAGGTTCACTCATACAAAGGATCATATTTATTTCAGTTTTCAAATTTTTTAGTTATATCGATGCAGATTAACCGTTTTCACTTTACTAATCTGAAAACTGAAAATCATTAATATCAGAAGGGCAGTGATTTATGAAAGCGCTGTCTTTTCTTGTCGAAATATTTGAAAAGTGTTTCATTTTAAATAATGAATACTTTTCATTTATGTGAAAAAGGAATGGATTTTTTCTTGCAAGATTAATCATTACTGATATACTTTATTTATATTTCCAAAGGGAGGAAAGAAAATGAAGTACAAGAAATTACTTGCAGCAGCTCTTGCACTTGCAATGCTTGCAGGATGCAGTGGCGGCAGTTCTGAACCGGCGGCACCAGAAGGTGGTGAAGGTGAAACTGCAGAAACAAAAATCAACGAAGAACTCAGTAAACAGTATCAGAACCTGAATCTTCGTAAAGCACTGTCCATGTCCATTAACAGACAGGAAATTGCGGATCTCGTCCTCAAAGACGGCTCCATTGCTGCGGAAGGATTTATCCCGAAAGACTTCGCATATGGTCCGGACGGAAAAGACTATCGTGAAACGGTCGGAAACCTGATCGAATACAATCCTGAAGAAGCAAAAAAACTGATTGAAGAAGCAAAGAAGGAACTCGGTGTTGATAATATCTCTATTGAACTCCTTTATGAAACAGACTCCGAAGCACCTGGAAAAGTTTGTGCAGCTATTCAGCAGATGTGGCAGGATAACCTGGGAATCAATGTTACTCTCGTTTCCAAGACCAAGAAAGAAAGATTGGATATGATGAATGGTCTGACATATCAGGTCGGTCTGACAAGATGGGGCCCTGACTATGCTGACCCGCAGACATATCTGGATCTGTTCTATTCCAAACAGTCTGGCTATAACAACTACTATTTCAACGATGAATATGATGCACTGCTTGAAAAGGCAGAAGTCGGTGAAGATGCTGCTGATCCGGAAAAGAGATGGGCAGATCTGATTGCTGCTGAAAAGCTCATCATTGATGATATGGGTATTATCCCGGTTTTCCAGAACGGCAGCGCTATGCTGATCAATCCTGCAGTCTCGGGAATCGAATTCCACAACGCAGGTGTTGACTCCTACCGTGAAGTTACCGTTGACAGAGCAGATAAGACACTCAAAGTTGCCATCAACGCTGACCTGAACACGATGGATCACCATGTCGCAACAGACGGCGGTTCCTTCATCATGCAGTCTCTCTGCATCGGCGGTCTGGCAAAACTCGATGAAAATGCACAGCCGGTCGAAGACCTCGCAGAGTCCTGGGATATTTCCGATGACGGCACAGTTTATACATTCAAGATCCGTGAGGGTGTTACATGGTCCAACGGCACGCCGTTAACAGCAAATGATTTCGTCTTTGGATGGAGACGTCTGAATGATCCGGAACTCCAGTCTGAATACGCATTCATTCTTGAAACAATTGGTGTCAAGAACGCAAAAGCTACACACGACGGCGATAAACCGATGGAAGAACTTGGTGTAGAAGCAACAGATGATCATACATTCGTTGTTACTCTTGACCGTCCGTGCGGATTTGCCCTCGGTCTGATGGCATTCCCGTCATTCTTCCCGCTCAATGAAGAGTTCTTCAACGCTCACAAAGATACTTATGCTCAGAGCCTTGATGATCTGCTCTATGTTGGACCGTATGTATTCTCCAATTGGGAAGAAAATCACGAATATACATTCACAAAGAACCCGAATTACTGGGATGCAGAAAATCAGAAAGATTATGCAGATGAGCTCGTCTTCACATTTGTCTCTGAAGCACAGTCTGCAGCGCTGTCCTACCAGCAGGGCAATACCGATGTCGTTACTCTGACAGGCGACCTCGTTGATCAGTACAAATCAGACCCAGGCTTCACACAGAGACTTCAGGGTTATGCATGGAGACTGAATCTGAACCAGAAGGTTATGGAATAATCTTCTGATCAGGCATTAAGTATTTCCACTGACGTAATAGAGCGGGGATAATCCGCTCTATTATGTTTATATGCTATAGAAGAAAGGAAACAGTTTATGTCCAAATATATACTGAAAAGAGTGCTGATCAGTATCCTAACCTTGTCTGCGATTATATTTGTTTTGTTTCTGATGCTGGACTTTATGCCGGGATCTCCGTTTAACGATGAGAAACTAACAGCAGCACAGAAAGCTCTTTTATATACAAAATACGGTCTGGATAAGCCATTTATCATCCGGTTTTTCAAATATCTGGGAGCTATGATGAAAGGCGATCTAGGAAACTCGTATGTTTTGAATAAGAACAAAGCAGTCGCAGATATGCTGAAAGGACCTCTTAGTGTTTCCATCCGTGTAGGTGCTTTGGGAATGCTGCTGGGTACAACGATTGGCTTAGGCCTCGGAATAGCAGCGGCTCTTCGACATAACTCATGGATCGATACTCTTTGTTCTATCGTTTCGATTCTTGGCGTGTCTGTGCCTGCGTATGTATTCGCGCTTTTGCTGGCGTATTTTGTCGGTTTTAAGCTTGGATGGATACCTATCTTGTATAATTCGAAAATTGTTGCCAAGAGTTTTATCGGTCCGATGATTGCTCTTGCAATGAGTCCCATGGCAAACGTTTCGAGATTTACCCGGTCTGAAATGATCGATGTTCTCGGTTCAGATTACATTCTCCTTGTTCAGGCGAAAGGTGTGCGTCAGAGAGATCTGATCCTGAAGCATGCGCTCCGGAATACACTTATTCCAATTATTACTATCATGGGTCCTATCCTGGTTAATCTTCTGACAGGTTCCATGGTCGTTGAGAAGGTATTCGGTGTTCCCGGCATCGGCACGATGATGGTCACTGCCATTCAGAGTAATGATTATAATGTTACCATTGCGTGTGCTTTTGTTTATTCCGCTATGTATATTGTTATGATGCTGATTATTGATATCCTGTACGGTATTATCGATCCGCGTATTCGTGTTGCGAAGGAGGGCAGCTAAAATGAGTGAAACATTTGAAAAGCATGTGCCTATTATCGAGAACGACTACGATCCGGAAGATTTTGTCTTTGTGCAGGAAAATGTCAAGCTGAAAGATAAAGTATACAGACAAACATCTTTCCTGAAAGATGTCTGGATCAATTTCTCGAAAAATAAAGGTGCTGTCATCGGACTGATTATCATTTCTGTGATTATCCTGATGGCGATCATCGGCCCAATGATCTCCGGACGTACATACTATACACAGGATCTGGCAAACCAAGGACTTCCGCCGCGTATTCCGGGTTTGGAAAAAATCGGTTTCATGAACGGATATGAGTATGGAAGAAATATCTATGCTGAAAAGGGACTGGATAACATATATTACTGGTTCGGTACAGATACATTGGGAAGAGACCTCTTTACGCGAGTTTGGGAGGGAACGAGAATTTCGCTGTTTATTGCCTTCGTGGCTGTTATTATCGATATTATCATTGGTATGTCGTACGGTCTGATCTCCGGTTATTTTGGAGGAAAGGTCGATATGATCATGCAGCGTTTTGTTGAGATTCTTAATGGTATCCCAACGCTGGTCCTCGTCACTCTTCTCGGACTGGTACTTCCTCCGGGTATGTCTTCAATCATCTTCGCACTCATGATTACCGGATGGATCGGTATGTCCCGTATTTCAAGGGCTGAGGTACTGAAACTGAAAGAAGCAGAGTATATTCTGGCATCCAGAACACTCGGTGCGAAGAATTTTTCGATCATTTTTAAGGATATACTTCCGAATATCTTCGGACAGCTGATTACTATGGCGATGTTCTCGGTGCCCAGTGCGATCTTCACGGAAGCGTATCTTTCCTTTATGGGTTTAGGTATTCCTGCTCCGGCAGCTTCGCTGGGAACATTGATTTCAGATGGATACAAATCTCTGACGGTACATCCGTATATGATTTTCAGTGCAATCATTGTACTGGCATTACTGATGCTGAGTTTCAACCTGTTTGCGGATGGTCTTCGCGATGCGTTCGATCCGAACCAGAAACACTAGGAGGAATGTATGACAACAAAAAGAGATAAGAAAGACAGAGTATTATCTGTACGTGATCTGAATATTTCCTTCCAGACCGCAAATGGTAAAGTCAATGCGATTCGTGGTGTAAGAATGGATCTGTTTAAGGGTGAAACCATTGCAATCGTCGGTGAATCCGGATCCGGAAAATCGGTAACTGTCAAGACAATCATGGGTATTCTCGCAAATAACGGTACAATCGAAAGCGGGAAGATCGATTATACATTCATTAACGAAAAAGGAGAACAGGAAACTGTGGATATGACAAAGCTCTCCCAGAAAGAGATCCGTTACCGCTTTAACGGAAAGCATATCGCCATGGTATTCCAGGATCCTATGACTTCACTGGATCCGACCATGACCATCGGCAAGCAGATTACCGAAGGCATGCTGATCCATGAAAAGATCACAAAGGAAGAGGCGAAAGAAAGAGCGATCCACCTGCTGACGGAAGTAGGTATAGAAGATCCGGAAAAACGTTTCAAGCAGTATCCGCACCAGCTTTCAGGCGGTATGCGGCAGCGTGTCGTCATTGCGATCGCGCTTGCCTGCAATCCGGATATCCTGATCTGCGATGAGCCTACAACTGCACTGGACGTTACCATTCAGGCCAAGATCCTTGAAGTGATCAAGAAACTCCAGAAAGAACATAACATCAGTGTCATCTATATCACGCATGACCTCGGCGTCGTTGCCAAGGTAGCGGATTACGTTGACGTTATGTATGCCGGCCGTATTATCGAAAAAGGAGCGATCGAAGAGATCTTCTATGATCCGCGTCACCCGTATACATGGGGACTGCTCGCTTCCATGCCGGATACCGACACGAATTCCAAGCGTCTGTTCGCGATCCCGGGCACACCGCCGGATCTGATGGAGGACATCGTCGGTGACGCGTTCGCACCGCGTAATCCGTATGCGCTCGCGATCGATTATAAAGCTGAGCCTCCGATGTTCAACGTCGGCGGACAGCATCGTGTAGCTTCATGGCTGTGCGATCCGAGAGCGCCGCAGTACGAACTGCCGGAACAGCTGAAAGACCGCCTGGAAAAGATGAAGAAGGAGAACGAAAAGTATGCTTAAAGTAAATTATGATGCAGAACCTCTCCTCCATGTCGAAGGGCTTAAACAGCATTTCCGTATTTCCAGAACCTATACGACAAAAGCCGTGGACGGCATCAGCTTTGATATCTATCCCGGTGAAACATACGGTCTTGTAGGAGAATCCGGTTCAGGAAAATCCACGACCGGAAGAGCGATCATCCGTCTGTATGATCCGACAGCCGGAAAGATCATCTTTGACGGGCATGATATCAGCGGCAAACTTTCACCGGCTGAAGAAAAACATCTGCGCACAAATATGCAGATGATCTTCCAGGATCCGATGGCATGTCTCAATCCCCGTAAAAAAGTAAGGGATATCATCGCCCAGGGCCTTGAGATCAACAAGCTGTACAGCAGTGAACAGGAACTCAACGAAAAAGTATACGCGATCCTTGAAAAAGTAGGTCTGTCAAGGGAACACGCTACACGTTATCCGCAGCAGTTCTCCGGCGGACAGAGACAGCGTATCGGTATCGCCAGAGCTCTGGTCATGCAGCCGAAACTGGTCATCGCGGATGAAGCGATCTCAGCGCTGGATGTTTCCATCCAGGCGCAGGTCGTCAATCTGATGAAGGATCTGCAGGAAGAAATGGGTATTACCTATATGTTCATCGCGCATGATCTCTCCATGGTCAAATACATCAGCGACCGGATCGGCGTCATGCATCTGGGATATATCGTTGAGACAGGAACGACGGATGAGATCTTCCAGAATCCGATTCATCCGTATACAAAATCCCTGCTTTCGGCCATTCCGATGCCGAACCCGATCGTGGAAAAGCAGAGAGTTGCACTGTCATATGATAAGGCAAAAGAAGGCGTGGATTATTCTTTGGGCGTACTTCACGATCTTTCCAAAACACACTCTGTTCTGGCAACACCGGAAGAGTTCGCAAAGTGGACGGCAGCCGTCTGATGACGGAATTCATTTCCTTACAGTAATTCGTAGACGGGAGATACTTCGCAAGCGAGGTATCTCCTTTTTTGTGTTAACATATACGCATAGGTATTTTATGTTGGATATTTGTTTACTTGGTACAGGCGGAACTGTCCCGATCCCTGACAGATGGCTGACATCGCTTCTTGTCAGGTATAAAGGAAGCAGTCTGCTGGTTGACTGCGGAGAAGGCACACAGATCGCGCTGAATAAAGCGGGTTTTTCATGCCGGCATATCGATACGATCCTGCTGACGCATTTTCATGCGGATCATACTGCAGGACTGCCTGGTTTATTGCTGTCCATGGCAAAGGCAGACAGGACGGAGCCGGTGCGGATCTTCGGTCCCAAAGGACTTCCGGAGATTCTGGACGGCGTTCAGAAGATTGCCAGATATATTCCTTTTGAACTGCATGCCTATGAATACCGGGAGAGGGAAGTATCCTTCAGCCTGGATGAATTGCAGATCACTGCCTTTCATCTGGATCACAGGGTGCCTTGCTACGGATACGAGTTCACACTTCCACGGCAGCCCAAATTTGATGTGGAGAAAGCAAAGAACAATAATGTGCCTGTAAAATGCTGGAGTATTCTGCAGAAAGGAAATACAGCTGAATACGAAGGCATTACATATACGCCGGATATGGTGCTCGGAGAAAACAGGAGAGGTCTGAAGATGCTCTATGCAACCGATACCAGACCCACTGCCGGAATAACCGAACATGCTGCAGACGCTGATCTGTGCATTCTGGAAGGCATGTACGGCGATCCGGAAAAACTGGAAAAAGCACTGCAGAACAAGCATATGATGATGCAGGAAGCGGCAGAAATCGCGAAAGAGGCAGAATGCCGGGAGCTTTGGTTTACCCATTACAGCACCAGCATGCCCCATCCGGAAATCTGGGAAGAAGACATCCGGAATATCTTTCCGAATATCGTGATATCCACTGACGGGCAGAAAAAAACAATGAAATTTGAGGACTGATTATGGCAGACGGATTTCTTCCTGTTTCCAGACGGGATCTGAAAAGAAGAAAGATCGAACAGCTGGATTTTGTGTATATCTGCGGGGATGCCTATGTGGATCATTCCAGTTTCGGTGCAGCCATCATCTGCCGTATTCTTGAGGCGAACGGGTATTCTGTTGGAATGATCGCACAGCCTGACTGGAGAAAAAATGAAAGCATAGCCGTTCTGGGAGAACCCCGGCTTGCTTTTTTAGTGTCTTCCGGCAATATGGATTCCATGGTCAATCACTATACAGTCGCAAAAAAGAGAAGGAACTTTGACGCGTACAGTCCCGGCGGCGTGATCGGGAAACGCCCGGATTATGCCGCGACGGTTTACTGCAATCTCATCCGCAGGACATTCAAGAAGACACCGATCATACTCGGCGGAATTGAAGCGAGCCTGCGCCGCCTGGGTCATTATGATTACTGGTCCGACAAGATCCGCCGGTCCATCCTGCTGGATTCCGGAGCGGATCTGATCTCCTACGGTATGGGGGAACACAGCATCGTCGAGATCGCTGACGCCCTGGCCGCGGGCATTGATATCCGGGATATCACCTGGATCAAAGGAACTGTATTTAAAACACGGAACGAAGATATGATCTCCGATGCGGTCCGGCTTCCGGATTTCGAAGAGATCCTGCAGGATAAGCGGGCGTATGCGGAAAGCTTCCGCATCCAGTATGAGAATACGGACCCGTGTGCCGGAAACAAGCTGTGTGAATGTTACGGGGGAAAGATGTTCGTTGTACAGAATCCATCCTCCGAACCGCTGACACAGGAAGAAATGGACAGCGTATACGCGCTTCCGTATATGCGGGCATACCATCCGATGTATGAAAAAGAAGGCGGTATTCCTGCCTTCGGAGAGATCAAATATTCACTGACATCCAACAGGGGATGTTTCGGGGAATGCAGTTTCTGTGCCCTGACATTCCATCAGGGCAGGATCATCCAGTCACGGTCACATGAATCCATTGTGAATGAAGCAAAACAGTTTTTGACTGAACCGGATTTCAAGGGATTCATTCATGATGTCGGAGGGCCGACAGCAGAATTCCGCGCGCCGGCCTGCCGCAAACAGCTGAAATACGGCGCCTGCACAAATAAGCGGTGCCTGTTTCCAAAGCCATGCAGAAATCTCGAAGTCGATCACAGTGACTATCTTGCATTGTTAAAAAAGCTGAGGGAGCTTCCCGGCGTGAAAAAGGTATTCGTACGTTCTGGGATCCGGTTTGACTACGCGCTGCTCGATCCGGACCAGAGTTTCCTGGAGGAACTGTGCAGATATCACATCAGCGGACAGCTCCGGGTCGCGCCGGAACATGTTTCCGACAATGTACTTTCCAGAATGGGCAAGCCGCCGGTGAAGATTTACAACAGGTTCATCGATGCCTTTACCCGCATCAACAAAGAACTGCAGATGAACCAGTACGCCGTTCCGTATCTGATGTCTTCCCATCCGGGAAGCACGCTGCGGGATGCGATCGCGCTGGCATGTTATCTGAATGAACATCACCTCAATCCCGAACAGGTACAGGATTTCTATCCGACACCGTCCACGATCTCTACCTGCATGTATTATACGGGCTATGACCCGGTCACGATGAAGCCTGTTTATGTCGCCAGAAACCCGCATGAAAAAGCCATGCAGAGGGCGCTGATCCAGTTTAAAAATCCGCGGAATTACGAACTAGTCCGGGAAGCGCTCGTACTTGAAAAACGCACCGACCTGATCGGATACGGGAAGGAATGCCTGATCCCACCCAGGAAGAATACAGGCGCCGCAAAGAAAAAAACGGAAGGGAAACCCTCCGCAAAAAAGAAAAACCGGACTTGATCCGGTTTCAGGCGTCCTCAGCGGGACTCGAACCCGCAACCTCCAGATTCGGAATCTGACACGCTATCCAATTGCGCCATGAGGACATCAGCCCATATATTGTATCACAAATGAGGAGAAAAACATGAAAGATATCAGAATAATCGCCGTGGATATAGACAATACGATCATCCCTGCGGGAGAACCGCGCATGAGCGAAAGACTCCGCAAGGATTTTCATAAAGCCATTGAAAAAGGGATGCATGTTCTGATCAATACCGGCAGGCATTTTACTTTCCTGCAGCCGTCCCTGTTTGAAGATCTGCCGATGGATATGATCAGTACGATCAACGGCGCATGCCTTTCCGACAGGAACGGCAAGGTCCTGATGAAGAAGGAAATGTCTGAAGAAACCATGAACAAGCTGATCCGCTACAGCGATGAACACCGGATCGGACTTGGCTTTAAATTTGAAGACCATATCGTAACGTATGCCAATTACGACCGGTTTATCGCCGGTTATCTGGATAAGGATTCCCACATGAAAAAATTCATTATCCGTGATGATGAGCAGAGAACACATCATCTGCGGCACGGATATCCGCTCGGGACTTTCATGATCGCGGAGCAGGAAGAGATGGCAGATCTTATGGATTCCAGTCCGGAACTGGGATTCGGATGGTCATACCGGCACGGTTATGATGTCTTTTCAAAATCCGTCAATAAAGCCACAGCAGTTGAAGCAGTGCTGGAATTGACAGGGCTGACATGGGATAATGTCATTGCCTTCGGGGATGCCGGAAACGACGCGCCGTTCGTGGAAAAGGCAGGCATCAGCGTGGCTATGGGCAATTCAAAGGACGATCTGAAAAAGGTCGCTATGTATACCGCCCCGGACTGCAAGGATGACGGTGTTGCCGTCATGCTGGAAGAACTACACATCATATAAAAGTCAGCTCCCTTCGCAAAGGGAGTTTTTTATGCATGCATTTTTCAGAAAAAGGTGTATCCTTTTGTGGGTAAGAGGTACAGTATGGAACAGTATTCAGGATTTGATGAAATACCTCATGGTGATGCTTCCGATATTCTTACACCGGGATGCCTGGTGCTGGAAGGAGGCGCATGGAGAGGCTTATATACACAAGGCGTACTGGATGCGCTGATGGAAAATGATATCAACTTTGAAACGACGATCGGGGTCAGTGCCGGCGCAATGTCCGCGATGGGATATGTTGCCGGACAGATCGGCCGCTGCGCAAGGATCAACCTGAGGCACAGACATGACCCGAAGTATGTCGGTATCGGTGCTTACCGCGTCGATCACGGAATCACAGGATTTACATATCTTTTTGATACATTATCAGAAGAGGAACCATTCCGGGATGACCGCTTCTATGATCCGCGCAGAAGATTTTATGCAGTCGCGACAAATCTGGAAACGGGGGAAGCTGAATACTTTGAGAAGAGCAGTCCGGATATCCTGCAGGCCATCCGTGCATCCGCAACAGTCCCGTATATCAGTGAACCGGTCGAGATCAGCGGCAGTAAGT
Organism: uncultured Erysipelotrichaceae bacterium; assembly: GCA_902782955.1. Next base: position 1,968 of record CACZPD010000203.1, on the reverse strand, counting down.
ACCTGGACGGCGGATGTGCCGTACGCGTCCCGCTGCCGTGGGCTCTGGAACATGACTATGAAAAAATAGTCGTCGTGCGCACACGCGCAAGGGATTACCGCAAGTCGATCATCCCGCCGCTTCCGCTGATCGAGAGGGAGTACAGGAATTATCCGCGCTTCCAGAAATGCCTGCGCGAGGAACGCGTTAATTACAACGTCCTTCTGGATATGGTGGATGCGATGGAGGAAAACGGCAGGATCTTTGTGATCGCGCCCAGTCAGCCTGTAAGGATGGCACGGTTTGAAAAGGATCTGGAAGTCCTGGGCAATCTCTGGAAACTGGGATATGAAGACGCAAAGGAGATCCTTCCGGCATTGAAAGCATATCTGGAAAAATAAAAGAGATTCATGTGCGAATCGCTTTTTTTGCTTACTGATGGAATACGAATTCATCCAGCCGGCGGAAGGCTTCCTGTACCCTTGAAAGAGGCAGGGCAAGATTGAGGCGGATGCTGTATTCTCCGTGGAAAGGTCTGCCGTCCTGCCAGATCACGCCGTAATTCCAGCCTTTCTGGATGAGATCATCCAGAGATGTATGATTGGCTTTGCACCAGTCCTCACAGTCGATGAACAGCATATATGTGCCTTCCGGTTTGGAAACAGACACACCTTCAAAATGCTTTTCGATGTAATCGCAGGCATAGTTGATATTGCCGCTAAGGACTTCAATGACTTCGTCAACCCATTCACTTCCTGTTTCACTGTATCCGCCGATCAGGGCATACATGGACAGTACATTCATGGAATTGTAATGGGTATTCCTGCTTTCCTTCCTTACACGGTCACGCAGCCAGTCGTTGTAAATGACATGATAGCTGCCGATAAAGCCGGCAAGGTTGAATGTCTTGCTGGGAGCGTAGTAGGCGGCTGTATGGTCATGCGCATAGGCATTGACGCTCTGTGTGGGAATATGCTTGTTTCCGTTCATCAGCAGATCACTCCAGATCTCATCGGAAATGACCCAGACCTGATGCTTTTCGTAGATCTCCATGGCCTTTTCGATCTCTTCCTTTTCCCAGACGCGTCCGGTCGGATTGTGCGGGGAACAGAAGATGGCTGTATGGATATTGTTCTCGACGATCTTCTTCTCCATATCTTCATAGTCCATGCGCCATACACCGTTTTCATCCTTGTACAGCGGGCTGTGGATAATATGATATCCGTTGTCTTCAAGCGAGAAGGTGAAGCCGATATAGGTCGGTGAATGAACGAGCACATTGTCTCCTTTGGAACAAAGCACATTCATTGCGGAAATGACGCCGCCGAGCACGCCGTTTTCATATCCGATATGTTTCTTTTCCATTCCATGCACGCCGTTTCTGGCTTCATGCCAGCGGATGATGGAATCATAATATTCATCTCTGGGACCGAAATAGCCGTATGCCGGGTGTTCCAGACGTTTCTGCACGCTTTCAACAATGGAAGGAGCTGTCGCGAAATTCATATCCGCAACCCACATGGGAATAATGTCATATCCTTCTTTGATATTATATTTCGGATCATTTGCGGGCAGATCAACGGCCATGGCATCTTTTCCGATGCGGTCAATAATGGATGTGAAATCATACTTCATAATTATGTCCTCCTAGATAAGTATATTCCAGTTCTCCGGAAACTGTTCTTCTAACTTGACCGGAGCTTTTATTTTATGTTTTTTTCCGGAAACGGGACTTGTATATACGATCTCATATGCCCATAATCCCATTTGTGAAATCACCTTGTCCCTGATCCCGTAAACGGGATCGTTGATGATCGGGAATCCGCCTGAAGAGAGATGGACCCGGATCTGGTGTGTCCTGCCTGTCTGCAGGATGCACCGGAACAGGGAATATCCGTTTTCACTGAAAACACATGTGCATTCCGTCACAGCGTGTTTGCCGGTTTTCGAGATCCGGTAAACACCGTTCCTGTGCCGGTCCCTGCCGAT
>CACZPD010000202.1 GCA_902782955.1 uncultured Erysipelotrichaceae bacterium | reverse complement strand
GCTTCCTTCAGTTCCTTACTTGCATTGGAAAGCGCAGCGGTGTAGATGATGGAAGCCCAACCTGCACCCTGCCAGATTCCGGATGCGATGTAGATCGTACGGAACGCAGATGGCATAGTCATGAAGTTCGTGTTTGTCCCAAGCATGGAGTTGATCATACCCGTCGGCGACAGCAAGATACGGACGATACCGCAAAGGACGATGACGGAGATGAAGTTCGGCATGTACAGAACAAGCTGAATCTTCTGCTTGATGCTGGAGCTCAGAATTCTGTTCAGCAGGAACGCAAGCAGAATCGGAATCGGGAATCCCCACAGCAACCCGAACACACTCAGTTTCAGCGTATTCATCAGGTACCTCATGAAGTCCGGCGATGACAGGAAGCGGGAGAAATGCTCCATACCTACCCATTCACTGCCGAGAATCCCACGGATCGGGTTATATTCCGTAAAGGCAATCAGAATACCACCCATGGGAATGTACCTGAAGATTATTGTCAGCAGGAATGCCGGCATAATAAAGATCAGATACAACTGCCAATGCTGTTTGATATACACCATCGCATTATGGAACTTCGAAGAGGAAGCAACCTGAGCCGTACTGTTTTCAGAACCTTTTCCCATTAAAACCCTCCTTATAATTTAAGAGAAGTTTCCTTTCCGGACATGCACGCCGCGGCAGTCTGTGCATTGTCTGAAAGCGGTTACTTCGAGATAGTTTAATAGTACCATTCACATCCTTCAAACGCAATAATAAGATTGTGCATTTGCACCTTTACTTTTTGTGAAAAACGATAAATTTCGTTCATAGTTTTGTATATTTCATCCGGTTTCATCCAAAATGTGCTATAGTTATTTTGTGCATTTGCACATTCTTTATGCCGTGTAAGAGTGCTGTTTTCAGTGCTGTCCCGGCAGAAGGAATGTGCAGAAAAGAATTCAGGTTTTAATATGAATAAGAAAGTTACAATTCAGGACATTGCGGATGCTCTGGGGGTTTCAAGGAACACCGTATCAAAAGCCATCAACAACGCTGACGGGATTGCCGATGCGACCCGTGAAAGAATCATCCAGAAAGCCATAGAGATGGATTATAAACAGTTTTCCTATGTTTCTTCCGTCATGAGCCTCAGCGACGCAGAAGCATCCTCTGACAGCCCGGCCGGCGAGATCTCCGTCTTCACCACCACTTATCTGAGCCAGTCGAATTTTGAATCCATGGTAATGGACAGGATCCACGAAGAACTTGCCCGGATGGGATATACCCTTTCCATACACCGGGTAGGTCATAAAAATATCCGGACGCTTACGCTTCCGAGGACTTTTGACAGGGAGCGGACCCAGGCCATCATCTGTGCCGAGGTCCTGGACCCGGCATACTGCGACATGCTGTGCGACATGGATATTCCCCTGCTCTTTATGGACGGGCCGGCCAGAAGAGGTGCCCGCTCTGTCCGGGCTGACCAGCTGTTATCGGAAAACGTTTCCGAGATCTTCAGCTACATCCATTTACTGCTTGAAAAGAAGCTGACCCGAATCGGCTTTATCGGCGACTACGACCACTGCCAGTCATTCTGGGAGCGTTACGCCGGCTTCCGCCTGGCTTTGATGTCGGAAGGTGTGCCGGTCGATGAGCGGTTCATCATCAAGCCCCAGGACCAGAATATCGATGACCTTGGCGACCGTCTGGATGCACTGAAGGAAATGCCTGACGCGTTCATCTGCGCCAATGACTTTGTCGCGATCGACGCCATGCAGCTGCTGGCGCAGAAAGACGAGAACATACTGAACAAGGTGCGGTTCCTCGGGTTTGACGATACCCATGAATCCAAGATCTTCTTCCCGGCGTTCTCGACTATACATATCCACTCGCAGGCCATGGCGTATTCCGCCCTGCAGCTGCTGATCTCCCGGATCAAGAATCCGAACATCGACTATCGGACAATCCATGTCGCAACTGATCTCGTCCTCCGGGAACATGAAGATAACTGATACGGAGTTATGATATGAATATATTTTCCTATGACAGCAAATTCAGCCAGATCATGATCAAGCTGAGTTTCAGCAGCTGGCTGAATGTATTATGGATACTGTGTTCGCTGCCCATTTTCACGATCGGCGCTTCAACGACGGCTTTGTATTCTGTAACACTGAAGATCGCGGATGATGCGGAGACCAATGTCACAAAACAGTTCTTCCAGGCATTCAAGGCAAACTTTGCCCAGGCGACAAGACTCTGGCTGATCCTGCTTGCCGTCGGTGCCGTGCTCGGGACAGACGCATATATCGTTACGCATCTGCGTTCCGCATCAACCGGAGTACCGGCTGTGTTCTGGACGCTGAACCTCGCCCTGCTCATCGCCGCTGCCATCGTATATGTAGTATTACTGATCTATATATTCCCGCTGATCGCGAGATTTGAAAACAACGACAAAGCCATGATCAAGAATTCCCTCCTGATCGGCTTCCACTATCTGTTCTGCACGATCTCGGTCGCAGCGATCCACTTTGCCATGTTCTTTGCGGTCGTTGCCATCTTCACACCGCTCGTCATCTTCGGCGAAGGATTGTGCGCCCTGCTTTCATCTTTACTGATGATCAATGTGTTCCACCTGGTATCAGGTACACCGGAAGAGGCTGAAGAATGAGAGGATCTCCTGAAGAACGCGCTGCTGTAAAGAAATCATTCCAGCGCATGAACTTTAAAGAAAAAGCAGCCTATATCGCTACGTACTACAGACTGCCGCTGTTTACCGCATTCGTTGTCCTGGCCGTACTCATCTCTTCGATCTACCGCCAGGTCACCAAAAAGGAAGTCATCCTCTATGAAGCGTATATCAACTTCGTTGCCGGCGAAACGCTCACCGGCGAGCTGACAGATGATTACCTGGCCTATACGGAACGGGATCCGAAAAAGACGGATGTCCTGGTCTACGCCGATCTCTATATTGATGAAGATCCCACCATACCCGACCACCAGTACGCATACGCTTCCAAGATGAAGATCCTCGGCGCGATCAGTGCCAAACAGATGGATATTGCCATCATGAATGACAACGCGTATCAGCAGATGTCTGAAAGCGGCTTGCTGATGAATATCGATTCCGTGCTGAGCGAAGAACCCGCTATCCGGGAAAAACTTGAACCGTATATCACGGAAGGAACCGTCATACTGGAAGATAATTCCGTGGAATACGACCTCAATGAGACGGACCAGTATGAAGCTGTAACCGAAGAAGTCAGAAATGCTGTAAATGTTTCTTCATTTCCGGTATTCACAAATGCCGGAATTGGCGATAATCTGTATATAGGTGTTATTGCGAACACCAGACATGTTGATGAAGTCCCAGTCTTTCTGGAGTACCTTCTCAATCTCAAATGAACGTGCACCCAGTGCACACTAAAAAGGCTGTAACGGTGAAAGACCGTGCCAGTAAGTCGGGGCCTTTTCGAAGCTTTACCCGGTCGCCGGCTTCATAATTCTTTCAGACCATAGAAAGGGGCAAAATTAGATTATGGCAACTGTATCACTGAGAAAGATCCAAAAGATCTATCCGAACACTGAACCTTCCAAGCCGAAAAAGAAGAAGGGCAAAAAGGAAGAAAAGCCAGTTGAGGAAAAATCCTACAAGCTGAAAGTCACAGACGAAGGCGTTGTAGCTGTCGATGATTTCAATCTCGAAATCGCTGACAAGGAATTTATCGTTCTTGTCGGACCTTCCGGATGCGGAAAATCGACAACACTGAGAATGGGCGCAGGTCTTGAAGAGATTACGCGCGGCGAACTGTACATCGATGGCAAGCTGGTCAATGACGTGGCACCGAAGGACAGAGATATCGCAATGGTATTCCAGAACTATTCTCTGTATCCGCACATGACAGTCAGACAGAACCTCGAATTCCCGCTGAAGCTGAGAAAGGTTCCGCAGGCTGAAATCGATGAGAGAGTCAACGAAGCTGCTGAG
>CACZPD010000201.1 GCA_902782955.1 uncultured Erysipelotrichaceae bacterium | reverse complement strand
TGCACCAGTGGTGGAATCGGCAGACACGTACGCTTGAGGGGCGTATGGGGAGACCCGTGCAAGTTCAAGTCTTGTCTGGTGCACCATATGAAAATGAGATCTCGAACTTCTGAATAAGAAGAACGAGATCTCATTTTTTATTTACTTGCATGTTTTACCTCCCTGTACAAAAAAGAACTCTGTTGAGTTCTATAACTTAATATATTTTTTATTTGTCATTTTCCGGTTTTCTTGATTCATAAAATTCAAGATAATAATCTTTTTCTCCTATACCAACAGTTGTCCAATAATCAGTTTCATCATTTGCCCCGTCTTTCCAGATTCCTACACTGGTTTCGACAAAGCCATAACTTTCTTCACTTTCAGCATCAATTCTGCCGTTATTGTGTTCTTCCAGAATCCTATATAATTCATCCATTTTTATTTCAAATGCAGATACTCCATATATAATCGGCTTTAATTCTCCCTCATAGCCACCGTTAAATTCTATAAATCTGATATTAGAATTATTATCGCAGTCAAACATCAATTCACTGTTAAAATAATAATAGCTTTTACCATCACCATTCCAGTTTTTATATGCAGCTTCCGGTTCTCCTAACAATTTAAGGAATTGTTCTTTACTTTTCCCCAGATAAATATTTGTATCATTAATAACCACTTTATCTAATGGAAACAACTCGAATTTAAAACTTTTTACATTATTCTCCATAACTATTTTCTCACTCATTTTTCAGAAATATCATAGCATATTTGACTGATTTCCTTTTTTATACATAATATCCCGGTCCGCTGGACTTGACATAATGCAGTTTTGTCCGGATATGATATAAAATGCGGCTGTATTTCAAAAACAGTGTTAGTAAATATCAATTGCCTGACACTTAACAAAAGGTCCTGAATTCAATACGATTCAGGTTTTTTTTGTACTGCGGAATATGTATCCGCATTTTCAGGGCGAATATATTCTATGTATTCATATATCAGGCTGCTGCGGGAACACAAAAAGAGCATACTGCCGGAATCCTCTCTTCAGTTATTCCGGGCCGGGTATACTCTTTTTTTAACAACAGAATTTCATTCCTCTGTCATGATCATGTTTTCCGGATCTTCATGCAGTATCAGGGCCATCACGAAACGGACAATATCTTCTGCCGAATTGAATTCCCTGCCGGTGATCTCATTCAGCCACGCTGTCGTAAACAGCCATTGTCTGATCGCTTCCTGCTCTTCTTCCTCTGTCAGATCCGCTTCGATCGTATCGACAAGCTTGATATATCCATCCATTCTGAAGCCTCTTTCCTGACTGTATGATAACCCTTTTCTCCCGGGAAAATATACAGGTTCGCAAAAAGATTCTCTGTTATTCTTTATTTACAGCACAGTGATATGATATCAGTACGGAGGAGTATTTTTTATGCCGGAGCAAATGACACTGAACAGCAGAATTAAAGATATCTATGGGACCGCCATCGGACACGATCTCCTGCATCTGATCCTGATGTCTTACGGGAAAAGCGCAAATATGCTCAAAAATCCCATGATCGGAAATATGAAACTGAAAACTCTGCAGACGCTTACCAGCCCTTTTCTCAGGCAGGATTTCTGGTCGACTTTTCTGGATCTGGTAAACAGTGAAAAGGATATCCTGATGCCTTCATCAAAACCGGTCACAAAAGCATGGTGGAAGGAAGCGGTGTTTTATCAGATCTATCCCCGTTCCTTCTGCGACAGCAACAATGACGGCATCGGCGATATTCCCGGCATCATTTCAAAACTTGACTATCTGAAAGATCTCGGAATCAATGCAATATGGCTTTCTCCTGTCTATGATTCACCAAACGAAGACAACGGATACGACATCCGGGATTATCATAAGATCCTGAAGGAATTCGGAACCATGGAGGACTTCGACAGGCTTCTTGACGAAATTCACAAGCGGGATATGCGCCTGATCATGGACCTGGTGGTCAATCATACAAGCGATGAACATCCGTGGTTTCAGCAGGCACTCGCCGATCCGGAATCACCATACCGCGATTACTACTTCCTGTTTGATGATGACAAAGTACCGAACAACTGGGCTTCCATCTTTGCCGGAAGCTGCTGGAAGCATTTTAAAAAGGAACATCTGTACGGACTGCATCTGTTTTCCGGCAAGCAGATGGATCTGAACTGGGATAACCCCAATGTCCGCAGAGATGTCATCGAAATGATCAACTGGTGGCTGGATAAGGGAATCGACGGTTTCCGCATGGACGTCATTAATTATATTTCCAAACAGACCGGCCTGCCGGACGGAAATCCCTCGGTCGGCGACCTGATGGGATTTACCGGCATCGAGCACTATTTCTACGGACCTCATCTGCATGAATACCTGCGTCAGATCCGGGCGGAAGCATTTGATCCCCACGGCAGCTTTTCCGTCGGGGAGATGCCGGGACTGGGACTGAAGATGGCGCAGCTGGTCACAGCGGAAGAGCGGAAAGAACTCGATATGGTATTTACGTTCATGCATCTGGACTGTCCCGGGCATGTCCGTTTTGAGGACTACCGCTATGATCTCAACTATTTCCGCGACTTCATGAATGAATGGATGCTGGAATACGGAAACAGCTGCTGGCTGTCTGTTTTCTACAACAACCACGACAATCCCCGGATGATCTCGAAGATCGATCCGGAGCATAAGCACAAAAGAGCGCTCGCTGCCCTGCTTGCCGTCATGCAGTTCACCATCAAAGGAACCCCGTTTGTCTATCAGGGCGACGAGATGGGACTGACCAACTATCCCTTCCGTTCCATGGATGACCTGAGTGATGTGGAATCACGGGAATACTATACCCAGCTCCGCACCAAAAACGAGGAAGAGGAAGTATGGAAGATCATACTCGCAGGAACCAGGGACCATGCCAGGGTCCTGCTGCCGTGGAATGATATTTCCGAAGAGCACCTGCGGCAGGAGGCGGATACACGCATCACGGAGATCTACCGTCAGCTGATCAGATTAAGAAAAGAAAACCCCGCCCTGATCTACGGTACCTACACACCGGTCAACACAAAAAAAGGACATTTCACCTATATCAGGGAAGATGAAAATGCCCGTTTCCTCATTGACTGCAATCTGACCGATCATAAGGCAGAAGCATATACGGTCGACAATACCGCTGTCCTGATCTATCCCGATCATCTGAATCATATGGACAGAATGGACGCCTACGAAGCAAGAATCTGGAAATTATGATTCCTGCTTTTTTTATATGCCGAGGATATGTCTTGCGACATAGACACCGCTGGCGGAAGCGTGCGCGAGGGAATGCGTTACCCCGCTGCCGTCCCCGATCACATATAGTCCGTCATATTTTGTTTCCAGATTCTGATCCAGTTCCACTTCCATGTTGTAGAACTTGACTTCCACGCCGTACAGGAGCGTATCGTCGTTGGCCGTACCGGGTGCCACTTTATCCAGTGCGTAGATCATTTCGATGATGCCGTCCAGGATTCTCTTCGGCAGAACAAGACTCAGATCGCCGGGCGTCGCATCCAGCGTCGGCACCGTGATGCTGTCACGGATCCTTGAAGCATTGCTGCGGCGTCCGCGAATCAGATCCCCGAATCTCTGCACGATCACACCGCCGCCCAGCATATTGGACAGTCTTGCGATGCTTTCACCGTAGCCGTTGCTGTCCTTGAACGGTTCCGAGAACCGTTTGGATACCAGCAGTGCGAAATTCGTATTCTCCGTCTTCATGGACGGATCTTCATAGCTGTGTCCGTTGACCGTTATGATGCCGTTCGTGTTTTCATTTACGACAATGTCGTTTGGATTCATGCAGAAAGTACGCACCTGATCCTCAAATTTTTCCGTCCGGTATACGATCTTGCTTTCATACAGTTCATCCGTCAGATCCGAGAATATCACTGCCGGCAGTTCTACCCTGACACCGATATCCACGCGGTTCGACCGGACAGGCAGTTCCAGTTTCCGGCATACACCTTCCATCCATTTACTGCCGCTGCGGCCTACGGAAATGATGCAGGTATCCGCCGTGTAAATACCATCTTTCGTGCAGACGCTGTATCCCCCGTCGGATTTCCTGACTTCCTCCACTTCGGTCCGGAAAAAGAAATCCACCTTCTCCTTCAGTTCGGCATACAGATTCTGCAGAACGACATAGTTGATATCGGTTCCCAGATGCCGCACCGACGCGTCCAGGAGATGAAGCTTATTCTGGAGACAGAGTTTTTTGAACTTTGTTTCCGCCGTGGAATACATCTTTGTACCTTCTCCCCCGTAGCGGAGATTGATCTCATCTACATACTGCATCAGCTCGATCGCTTTCTGCTTCCCGACATATTCATGCAGCGTACCGCCGAAGTCATTCGTAATATTGTATTTGCCGTCGGAAAAAGCACCGGCGCCGCCGAATCCGCTCATGATCGAGCAGGTTTCACAGCTGATGCAGGATTTTACTTTTTTACCGTCGATCGGGCATTTTCTCAATTCCAGCGGATTTCCCTTTTCAAATACTGCGATCCTGCGATCCCGGCTGTGCTTTGTCAGCTCATATGCCGCAAATATTCCGCCGGGTCCTGCCCCGATGATGATCACATCATATTTCATGCTCTTTTCCATGCTCTTACTCCTGTGTCCTGATGCTTTTATCATACCTCTCGGAACTGTGAATTTCATCTGTGCAATTGCATATTTTATGTTTGTCATTTAAGATTTCAAAAAAGAGAGAATGTTTATGAGCAAATATATACTGAAAGATAAAACAGTCATTATCACCGGCGCCGCCAAGGGTATCGGCAAGGCAGCGGCACAGCTGCTGGCTGAATCCGGCGCCCGCATCATCATCGCGGATGTGGATGAAGAAGGAGAAAAAACTGCCGCAGAGACCGGTGGGATCTTTGTGAAGACAGATATCTCTTCTCCCGAACAGGTTGAAAACCTGAAAAAGACCGCCCTGGACCATTACGGCAGGATCGATGTCCTCATCAACAACGCAGCCAGACAGGATGTCTTCCCGTTGTTTGAAACATCACCGGAAATGTTCCGGGACATTATCTGCACCAATCTCTGCGGGACATTCAACTGTATCCGGATCATCGGGGAAGTCATGGAGCCCGGTTCCAGGATCCTGAACTGTCTGTCCGTGCACCACAATGTTCCCCGGCGCAATAAATACGCATATGATGCCTCCAAGGCGGGACTGGCAATGCTGACAAAAGAAACAGCATTGGAATTCGCTGAACAGGACATTACCGTAAACGGGATCTCATACGGGGCTGTAAAGACGCCGATGAACGCGGACTGGACTTCCGATCCGGAAAAATCCAGAGCAGTCAGCAAAAACATCCCTCTCGGCTGGATCGCGGAAGATTATGAGATCGCCGGGTATATCAAATCAATACTCGAAGACTTTTCCGATCACGCGACCGG
>CACZPD010000200.1 GCA_902782955.1 uncultured Erysipelotrichaceae bacterium | reverse complement strand
TACCACTTTCGCGAAATCCTGTACCGCCTGATTCAGCGTTTTGAAATCAATGTCCTGGATCTCTGCCAAAGTGGTTTTTGCGTCCGACACCAATGTATCGATTTCCGTCAGTGTTGCGTTGAGATTGTTCATGACCGCGATCGTACGGCTGGCCATGATCACCATCAGCACGCAGAGCAGGACAACCGCAAAAATCAGTGCAATGATCAGGTTATTTTTCGTTGCGATGTTTTTCATGACATTCCTTCTTTCTGCAGGAAAGACCGGTTACCCGGTCCTGTATCCTAACTGATCTTTGTGCCGGGTTCGAGCCCGTTGACTTCGACGACAGCGATGGAACTGCTGTCTTTGCCCGCCAGCAGCATTCCTTCGGATTTCTCACCGCGGATCACTGCCGGTTCCAGGTTCGTGATGACGACGATATGCTTGCCGATCATCTGGCCCGGTGTATAGCTCTGCGCCAGGCCGGAAACGATCTGACGTACATCCTCATTTCCCAGATCCACTTTCAGCAGGAAGAGCTTGTCCGCATTCGGATGACGCTCGCATTTGAGCACCTTTCCTACCTTCAGTTCGATCTTCGCGAAATCATCCATGGAGATCACCGGCTTCGGTTCCGGTTTTTCTTCCTTCTTCGCTTCCGCTTTCTTTTCGACCTTTTCAGCTGCTTTCTTTTCCGCAGCCAGCTTTGCCTCGATCTCTTTCGGATCGATACGGCGGAACAGGATCTCCGGCTTGTCCGTGATCTTGATATCTGTTTCCAGCTGTCCGAATTCCTTCAGGGAATCAAAATCCCTGCGGGATGTGTTGAGCTGGTTCAGGATCTTTTCACTTGTTTCCGGCAGATACGGATACAGCAGGACAGCGCCGATGCGGACGCATTCCAGCAGGTTGTAGAGGACTGTTGCCAGTCTGCCGATCTGTTCCGTATCCTTGGCAAGAAGCCACGGTGTGTTTTCATCGATATATTTGTTGCATCTGGAGAAGAGGTCGAGAATATCCTGGATGGAATCCGCTACACGCAGTTCATCCATCTTTTCATCAATGCCCTTAACTGTCTTCATTGCGGTTGCGATCAGGTCCGCGTCACTCTCGCCTTCCACTTTCGGATTGGCGACGATGCCGTTGAAATATCTGTTCTGCATGGACAGTGTACGGTTGACGAGGTTTCCGAGGTTGTTTGCCAGGTCGCTGTTGATCCTTTCGATCATCAGGTCATAGGTTACATGACCATCCTGCGCAAACGGCATCTCGTGCAGCATGATATAGCGTACCGCATCCCTCCCGAACAGATTCACAAGGTCGTCCGCATAGATCACATTGCCGGTGGATTTGGACATCTTGGAGTCCCCGACCAGCAGCCACGGATGACCGAATACCTGCTTCGGAAGCGGCTCACCCAGCGACATTAACATGATCGGCCAGTAGATGGTGTGGAAGCGGATGATATCCTTGCCGATCAGATGCAGATCTGCCGGCCAGTATTTCTTATACAGGTCATCGCTGTTCCCGTCCGCGTCATATCCGAGTCCGGTAATATAGTTGGACAGCGCGTCGATCCAGACATATACGACATGATCCGGATCAAAGTCGACCGGGATGCCCCATTTGAAGGAAGTCCTGGATACGCAGAGATCCTGCAGACCCGGCTTCAGGAAGTTGTTGATCATTTCATTCTTCCTGCTTTCGGGCTGGATGAATTCCGGATGTGTTTCGATATATTCCATGAGCTGGTCCGCATATTTGGACATTCTGAAGAAATACGCTTCTTCCGCCATCGGCTTCACTTCATGACCGCAGACCGGACATCTTCCGTCTTCCGTTAGCTGGCTCTTCGTGTAGAATGCCTCACATTCCTGGCAATACAGCCCTTCGTACTGGCCTTTATAGATATCGCCTTTGTCATACATCTTGCGGAAGATCTTCTGGATCTGCCGTTCATGATATTCATCCGTTGTACGGATAAACTTGTCATAGGAAATGTTCATGACATCAAACTGTTCGCGGATGATCCCGGCAACCTGGTCTACGAACTCCTTCGGGGACAGTCCGGCTGCGTTGGCTTTTTCTTCCACCTTCTGTCCGTGTTCATCCGTACCGGTCTGGAAACGGACGTCATATCCGCTTTCCCTCTTGTACCGGGCGATCGCATCCGCCAGAACGATCTCATAAACGTTTCCGATATGAGGTTTACCGGATGTATAGGCAATCGCCGTAGTAATGTAATAAGGTCCTTTATTTTCCATGAATACACCTCCAAAAATAAAACGTCCTGCGAAAGGACGTATTTCACGCGGTACCACCTTTATCTTGCCTGTCAGATGAGACAGACCTCTCATTCCGCTGTAACGGGCTCTCCCGGGACATACTACATATCACATATCCGGCTCCGGAACCATCTTCTTCTGAACGCGGAATATAAACTCGCACCATCCGTCTACTCTCTGGATTCCCGTATCAGATTACTCTTTCCTTCACAGCCTGTGAATCAATTATAAACAACATCAGTTCTTTTGCAAAGTTTTTCCTGTCTTTTCTGCGCATACTGCTTTATTTATATAAGGTTATAAAATATATGCACCGTTTAGAGTATCTTTACATTCCCTCCCGGGATACCGGGGTAATACGCATTTCCATCCGGAACGGCTGCCCCGGAGTACCGCTTTTCTGACCTTTTTCCCTGCAGGAAAGCGCGGGTCAAACGCATGGGATTTGGACTTGCTTGCATGAAAAAACAGAAATATTTTTCGTGATAAATGAAATAATTTTCATTAGAAATAATGTAAAATTATTCATTCCTGAGAAACCTTCAGGCTATTCTGCGGCTGTCTGCACACTGAAAAATCGTTAAAAACCCTGTATTTTAGTGTGTTTTCTCTTGTTTTCTCATTATGACAATGGTATTGTAAAACAGTATTCTAATTTATAGGGAATATATAGAATAGGAGATTCAAATAGAATGGCAACAGGCAAGGTTAAGTGGTTTAACGCAGAAAAAGGCTACGGATTCATCACAACTGATGAAGGGAAAGATGTATTTGTTCACTATTCTGCTATTCAAGGGGAAGGCTTTAAAACTCTTGACGAAGGTCAGTCCGTCACATTTGACATCGTCGAAAGTGACCGCGGCCCGCAGGCTTCAAACGTCACAAAGCTCTGATCATAAGAACTCCATGGCGAATAAAGAGCACAAATGTGCCCTTTTTTATGTAAAACCGGAGAGGATCCGATGGATCTTCTCCGGTCTTTTCATATCCCGGGATCATTCGCAGACCGAACCGCATTCCGGACAGAACCTGCCCGTTACACGCGCACCGCACTGGGGACAGTATCTGCTTGAAGCCCCGCGTACCTCCTGCAGGTCTTTGTCCTTCGGCCAGCCGGTCCGGTAGGCCAGATGCACCGACCGGGTTTCCTGCGGAGCCAGTGTAAGCTCCCATTTGACCAGGCCTGTTGTTTCATCCGCTTTTCCGCCGTCAGTTTTCAAAGTTTCCACAACGATCGTCTTATCACGGGAAACCGGGATCTGGTCTGTTACGGACACTTTGATCTCCTCGCTCTTCCTGTTGGTCACGATGATCTCATATTCATGCTCGACCGTCTTCTGGTTCCTGATCAGGGCGGAAGCGCTCTTCTTACGGAGCTCTTTTCTCTGGATCTGCACACGTTCATCCCTGCCCAGTGAAATCCGGAACTTCTCTTCCGTCATGTCGGGGGAAACGGATACATTGCCCGTAAAGGCGTCATTCAGATATACACCGGCAGTTCCGGCGATCATAACCGGCAGGTCTTCCGTTTTGATCTCAGCACAGAGATATGCGTGGTTTTCCTTCTTGGGCACAGCGATCAGCTGATACTCCGCCGGGATCCTGAATGTCTGCAGGTCCGCGATCGTTCCCTCGTCTCCCGTGAAGATATCGCGCGGTTCACTGAGCGCGTATTCCGTCATTGTTTCATTATCATTGACTTCCGCTTCCGGTGTTTCGATCCGCTTGAAGGACACAGTCTCCTCAACCGCGGAATCTTCCATCGCCATCATCGGCGCTGCCGATCCAGCCATCTGCATCCCCATCATCATTGTTGAATTCATTGTCCTTGCCTTGAATTCCGGACGGATCTCCAGATAAACCGGTGCTATCTCCGGCAGGCTGTTCGAAACGGACGGATTGCCTGTATACAGGGAAACAGCGACATTCTTCCAGTCCTCCCCGGTCGTCTGTGTGATCTGTGCCCGCAGACGGAATTCAATATCTTCACCCTTTCCGGCTGTATGGATCTCATACACCGGGTTCCAGTAAGCCGCATTGTCATAATACTGTACGGCAAACGGATAGGTACCTGCTTCGGACGCATACAGGTCTGCCTCGATCAGAGGCTTTCTCTCTTCTTCAAGCGCCTTGTTCAGATCTTTCTGCAGGGCTTTTTTCTCCCGGTCGAGATCCATGATCTTCTTTGTGATCGTCATGATCCTTTCCGGCAGTTTTTCAATATAGGATTCCACATTGGAGATGTCAGCTTTTGCCTTCCCGCCGAAAGTGCCGTTTTCCTTCCACAGGCGGATCTGTTCTGACAGGACTTCCTTTTCCTGATCGATCAGCGTGATCCTCTCTGCCAGCTTTTCCGACGGTTTTTCTTCATCCCCATACTCCACAGCAGGATCGATCACCCGGATATTGTTTCCGGTGACCTTTTCCGGGAAAAACAGCTTCAGTGAATCAAAGTCCGCATATTCACTCATGCCGGCGATCTGTACCCTTGTCCTGCCTTCCGGCAGGGAAACGCTCCCTTTCCGTTCCGCGGCCGCACCTCTCCGGTAGACCTGGACTGATTTCATTTCCGTATTCATTTTTACCATGATATTTACCTCTCTATATAATGATCAGATCAGATACAGCAGTGTACCGATCAGTGCTGTGGAAAAGATGATCGTGATCGGTCCTGCCTTAAACTTTCGGATGGCGATAAGCGATCCGGCAAACAGCAGCACTTCGATCCAGCGGATCTCCTGTATTTCCGCGATCTTTGATGTGCCGAACATGCCCAGCATCCAGATGGTCACGCCGGCGGAAGCGATCAGGGCTACGACAGCCGGGCGCAGTTCTGCCAGAACACTTTTCACAATGCCGAGATTCCGGTATTTCGTATAGAAATAAGCCAGCGTCAGCACGATGATCAGCGAAGGCATCACGCTCCCGAGGGAACAGACAATGGCGCCGGGAAGCCCGGCCATCTTCTGACCGACGAAAGTTGCGCTGTTGATGATGATCGGTCCGGGCGTCATTTCCGCGATCGTGGTAAGATCCGCGTATTCCGCCATGGTCAGCCATCCTTTGCCCTCCACGACAAGCGACTGGATCAGCGGCATGGCCGCATAACCGCCCCCGAAGGCAAACAGGCCGATCTGGAAATAAACGATAAACAATTCGATCAGGATCATTTCTGCACCTCCGCGCTGCCGTTTTTCAGATACAGTGCTATACCCAGCGCAATAAACAGCAGGATGATCGTGACCGAAGAGATCTTAAACACCCACGCGGCGATAAAGGCGCATACCATCAGGAGCACATTCATTACATTCTTTGAACGGATCACATTGCCGGCAAGGCCGATCACCACATCGGCGATGATCGCTGCCACGCCTGCCCGCATGACCCGCAGCGCTGTCTGCACGATCATGCTGGACGCAAAGGCGTCATAGATCATGCATACGATACTGATGATCACGATCGGCGGTATCACCATTGCCAGAACAGACGTCAGTGCCCCCGGTATCCCCTTGATCCGGTATCCGAAAATGACCGCGCTGTTTACACCGAGAGGGCCCGGCGCAGACTGGGCGATAGCCGTCATATCCAGCACTTCCTCGTCCGTGACCCAATGCAGCTCATCGCAGAATTTTTTGCGCATCATACTGATGATCACAAACCCTCCCCCGAACGTGAAGGCTGATATGGTGATCATGGAAAAAAAGAGTGTCCATAAACTGATTTGAGACTTGTTGTTCATACTGTCTTCATTATAACAAAACCTCGCCGTGAAAATGTTTTCATTAATAATGATACAGTTTTCATCTTATTTATGGCATAATAGCCACAAGAAGGTATAACAACATGGAACGGATCGTAATCAAAGTAGGCACATCAACCGTATGCCACAAAAACGGAGCACCGGATCTGCGCAAGATCGATGCCCTGTGCAGAGTCATAGCGGATCTGAAAAATGAAAATTATGAGATCGTACTGGTCACTTCCGGCGCCATCGGTGTCGGAACCAACAAAATGGGTCTCAGAAAACGTCCGAAAAGTATGGCCGGCAGACAGGCTGCCGCTTCCATCGGGCAATGTGAGCTCATGTCCATCTATGACCGGTTCCTGCTCAGCTACGGATGTCTGAGCGGGCAGATCTTACTTACAAAAGGCATTACGGAAGACAAAAACGGCAGGAAGAACGTAATCGCCACATTTGAAGCATTACTGAAAAGACACGCCGTTCCAATCGTGAACGAAAATGACTCCGTCGCGACGGAAGAGATCGTATACGGCGACAACGATACCCTCTCGGCAGTGGTAGCCGGTTTCGTCAAAGCCGACCTCCTGGTCATCCTTTCCGACATTGACGGATTATATGACAAAGATCCCTCCATCGATCCCGAAGCCCGGCTGATCCCGCTTGTAAAGGATATTTCCAAACTGAATATCAAGGCAACGGAATCCAAATCGGAACACGGGACCGGAGGCATGATCACCAAGCTGCACGCGGCGGAGATCGCCGGCGCAAACGGCATCAATACATTCCTGGCATCCGGGAAAAATCCCGCGATCCTGTACAGCATAATGGAAAACAGCGCAACAGGCACACTGTTCGTAGCCGGAGGAAACCAATGAAAACAATTGAACTCGCCGCACTGGCAAAGACCGCATCCCGTTCCGTCCGTTTACTGGATAACGAAGTACGGAATTCCATCCTGAATACATTCGCAGACAACCTCCTGGGCGAGCAGGAAATCATCCTCGCCGCCAACGAGAAGGATATCGCAGCGGCACAGGCTGACGGCAGGACTGCCGCCTTCCTGGACCGCCTGCGGCTGACATCCGAGAGAATTGCCGGTATGGCACAAGGTGTGCGTGAGATCGCTGCCATGGACGACCCGCTCGGCCGTGTCCTCGAGGAAAAGGTGATCAAATCCGGTCTGATGCTGAAAAAGAAGACCGTCCCGATGGGCGTGATCGGCATCATCTTTGAATCCAGGCCGAATGTTACCGCTGACTGCGCAGCCCTCTGCCTGAAGGCAGGCAGCGCCTGCATCCTCAAAGGCGGAAAGGAATCTCTGTATTCCTGCCTTGCCATTACGGAAACGATGCATAAAGCCATGCGGAAATACGGCCTTGACGAGAACGCGCTTGTCCTTCTCGAAAATCCGAGCCGGGAAGAGACAAATGCCCTTATGGCATGCCGTGAGTATGTGGATCTCCTGATCCCCAGAGGCAGCAGCCGCCTGATCAACGCTGTCGTCAGCCAGGCGAAAGTACCTGTCATCGAGACCGGGGCAGGCATCTGCCACACATTCGTGGATGAAAGCGCCGACCTGGAAATGGCAGACAGGATCGTGTTCAATGCCAAATGTTCCAGACCCAGCGTATGCAACGCCATGGAAACACTGCTCGTACATGAAAAGATCGCAGAAAAATTCCTGCCCATGTGCGCAGCTTCCCTGAAGGAAAAGAACGTCATCATGCACGGTGACGAAGCAAGCAGGAAGATCCTTCCGGATATCCTGCCCGCAGATGATACCAATTACGCAACGGAATACAATGATTTTGAGATGAACGTCAAAGTCGTAAAAGATGTCAGGGAAGCCATCGATCATATCGAAACGTTCGGCACACACCACAGTGACTGCATCGTGACTGAAAATACAGACAACGTCCTCGCCTTCTTCAATGGCGTGGACAGCGCCTGTGTATACCACAATGCCTCAACAAGATTCACCGACGGCGGTGAATTCGGCATGGGTGCGGAGATCGGCATCAGCACCCAGAAGCTCCATGCCAGAGGTCCGATGGGCTTAAACGAACTGACAACACATGCATATTATCTGGAAGGAAATGGTGAGATCAGATGAGTGAAAAAACATATAAACTCGGTTTTATCGGCTGCGGCCATATGGGCCTCGCAATTGCCCGCGGCGCCAAGCACAAGGATTTCCTGTCTGCTTCCCAAATGTGCGTATATGATCCAAGCGAGCGTATACAGGAAGAATGCCGCAGGGAAGGCTTTGCCCTTCTGAACGCTGAAAAGGAAGTCTGCGAATCCGCGCATATCGTCCTGCTTGCGGTAACGCCGCAGATCTGTGACAGCGTACTGGAAAACATGAAAGGCTCCGATATCGATATCCTCCTGTCCATCGTTACCGGCGTATCCATCCGGCACCTCCAGGAAGTACTCGGACCGGTACCGGTCATCAGGGCCATGCCCAACACACCGCTCCAGATCTCCCTTGGCTCCACCGCGGTATGCCGCTCAGACAACTGTCCGGATGAAGCCTATGACTTTGTGAACAGCCTTTTCACAGCGATGGGCGTTGTCCGGGAGATCCCGGAAAACCAGCTGAATGAGATGGTCTGCGTACACGGCAGTATCCCGGCATATGTGTATTATCTGGCCGAATGCATCCTGAATGACATGAAGGAAAGAGGCATCAATGAAGCGGATGCCCGGGACATGCTCGTCCAGACATTCATCGGCTCCGGCGGGCTGATGCAGGCAAATCCCGACAAACCGCTCCAGGTATTCATCGATGAAGTCTGTTCCAAAGGCGGAACAACGATCGAAGCCATCACGGAACTCAGGAACCGTGACCTGCCCGGCATCATTCACGACGCCAACGAAAAATGTATTAACCGGGCGAAAGAACTGGGTAAATAAGACATTGAAAGACACTCGTTTTGACGAGTGTCTTTTTCATCTCTTCAGTTTTCCGGTTTTTCCGGCGGTGTTCCTTCCGGCTTTTCCGGAGGCTGGCCGCCTTCACCGTCCGGTCTTTCCGGAGGCTCCCCGTCAGGCATACCTCCATGACCTTCACCATCCGGTCGTTCCGGCGGTTCCCCGTCCGGCATGCCGCCCTGGCCGGAAGATGTGACCGTCACTTCGATCGCTTCTCCTTCGGAAGCGGTGTTTTCTTTATATTCTTCACCGTTTATATACAGTTTATAACCGTTCAGATCGATCGATCCGGCTTCACATGTCAGACTGGTGATATAGGAATCGCCTGTCAGTTTCCATACGGAATCATTTGATACTTCGACATAGACTTCTCCTGCCTGGCCTTCCGGATTAATTGAACCGGTCAGCTGGGATCCGTTCTGCAGATACAGGTTCAGCGTGGATACTTCGTCCGCAAGCAGGTCGCCTTCGATCTTCTGGCTGTCTGCGTATAGATCGACATGACCGCCGTTGGAACCTTCCAATCCCCATCCGGCCGCAGCTGCCCTGAGGAACACACCGTCACTTTCGTTGGTGATCTCTGCCTCAGACAATGTGATCACTGCTTTTGTATTATTCACAAAGAATATATCCCCGTTCCGGTTGACCAGCGTTCCGCCGTTCATCGTGAAGGACGCTTCGCCTTCCGCCGCGTCACCGGACATGGACTGATAGATCATGACTGCCTGATAATAGTCCGATTTATCGCTGTTTTTCGTATTGTTGTCAGCGGTCAGTTCAACATTGTTCAATGTAACTGAATTTTTGCCTTCCACGACAACGCCCTGGGAAGCTGTTGATTCCATATATGCATCAGATACGGTAATATCCGCTGTGGAATAAATGACCGGGGAACCGGTCCCGTCTGTTGTATAACTGCCGCCGTCCACAACAACGGCACCGCCGCCTCTGTCAGAGCGGATAGCCGCGGAAGATCTGCCGGTCGTATGGATCGTCAGATTCTGTGCGTTCATCGTTCCGCCTCCGGTTGTCATCAGTCCGCCGGAACAGTTTCCTGTTGTTTCAATGACTGAATCCGCGATATTCACAACGGTTCCTTCACCATAGCTGAAGACGCCGTTCGCGTGAGTGCCGTTTGTAGTCACAACGATCTCATTCAGATCCAGTACTGCCCCGTTTGTCGCAAAAATGGCTGCGTTTTCCCCGTAGAAATCCGCTTCATCTCCATCTGCCTCGCCGGTTTTATTTACGGCTATATTGTGATAGGAAGCTTCCGTACCGTCCGCTTCGATCACATGTTCGCCGTCATTTGTATTCTCAAGTGTTTCCGTTACAGAAATATCTTCTGCGCTTAAATATGTTTTTTCCGTGCTTTCTGTTTCCGCTGCTGTTTCCTCTGTTTCCGCACCGGCCGGTTCTGCCGAACAGGATGCCAGGGATGCCGCAAGCACACAGCTCATCGCTGCAAGTACGAATCTTTTGTGGTTTTTCATTTTGGTTCTCCTTCTGTCGGTACGCTGTTATAGTAATCCCCTTGTGTGAACTCCATCTGAACATCTCCTGCAGAAAACATGAAAAAAGCGCAGAGACGAAATCTCTGCGCATTTATGACTTTCTTATTTCGGCAGTCTGATCAGCGGGATATCGAGTGCGTCTTTATACCCCGGTTCTGCTTCAACGATCGCCGGGATCATGTTTACATTCGGTGATGCGGAAGTCAGGAACGGGTCAAAGTGATCAATGATTCCATCAATATCCACTCTGACATGCGGTTCACCGAAGATTTCGATGGCTTTGTCAACTTTGTAGTCATCCAGGATCTCGTTGGAACCTTTGTGGTTGAAGTGGAAGCCGACAACTTCTTCACCTTTGTTGTATGTAGCCATGACGAAGTAATGTGTCCCGATCGTACCCGGCAGGATATGCGCGTTCGGTGTTGTAATCTCCTTATCCGCCATGATCTGCGTAACATCACATCTGTATTCGTCATATTCCAGACCAAGTCTTTCCGTTACTTCGATCACGGTCGGACCGTAGTATGTGAAGAACAGGCTCTTCAGGAACGCGAACTGCGGCGCGGGAATATCCTCGACTGTCTTTCCGTAGCACAGGAAGTTGACCCATGGCGCGGTATTTGCGGAATCATCCTGTCCCCCGTAAACGATCAGCTTGTTGATCTTCCTTGTCAGAAGGCCGAAGACCGTCGGCAGATACGGTGTAAAGAAACCTGGGAAGATGCCCTGCTGGGTATATGTAACGCCGTTGGCTTTGGCTGCTTCATCGATTTCCTTAAAGTAGCGCGGCTGGTTCTTTTCCGCGAAGTATACATTGACCGTTGTTGTGACATTCTTGCCGTGATTCAGCAGGGCTACGATATCATCCACATTCGCCTGGCATGTTTCAAGATCCGGCAGCTTTCCCTCATCCCAGACGGATGCCGCATAGTACAGGCAGATATCCGCTTCTGTATTCAGGACAGCTTCCCTGTCATTTGTGACGATCACACCGGCATTCTCAAATCCGCAGACTTCCCCGGCATCCCGGCCGATCTTCTTCGGATCGATATCATACACCGCCGCAAGCTTCAGCGACTTTTTGGCATTGATGATCTGGAGTGCGCTTCTTCCGACACTTCCCAGACCCCAGATAATGACTTTGTATTCATCTTTTAACGGTTTCATTTCATTCTCCTTTTCTTTCCGCTTCAACATATCATTTTCCGGAGACAAAAAAAGGAACGAAACAGATGATATATTTCCAAACAGGACGCTTTGCTTATTTCGTTCCGTTTATGTCTTTCAGCGGCAGTATGATCATCTCCCAAAAGGTTATTTCAGCAGAGAATTGACATCTTATCACTGAGTTAGTATAATCTAACCATATAGTTAGTCATGACTAACATGAAGAGGAGAAAGATGTCAGATACAGAGATCATACGCTACTGCTCACCGACCCTTGCCGGTCTGAAGACCGCAAGTCTGTTCTCAACTGCCTGCAGTGATTATGAACGCCTGCGGAAACAGATCAACAGGATCAACGCCAAACTCAGCATCAGCGGTCTGCGCCTGATTCCCCTTTCGTTCCGGAATGAAAGGGTCTTGATCTATATCTATCGTGAATCCGCTCTCGCCAGAGATATTCTGCGCAGTACATCCAGACAGATTCTCGAAAAGCTTGGCTATATGCCGGAAGATACTTTCCGGAGTGTCTGCCATCTGTCCCGGAGGATCCGGGAAAATGATATCTTCCCGCATGAAATAGGCTTTTTCCTGGGCTATCCGGAAACCGATGTGATCAGTTTCATGGAAGGACGCAGGGATTATGTATGTGCCGGCGTGTGGAAAGCATATTCCCACCCTGAAGAAGCGAAGAAGACTTTCTCCCTTTACAGGAAATGCACGGAACTGTATACAAAACGGCTGGAGAACGGGGAACCGATCGACCGGCTGATCGTTAAAACAAATTAGAAAGGTGTAAAAAAATGAGTAAAACAGCAATCGTATTCTGGAGCGGCACTGGCAACACAGAAGCCATGGCCCAGGCAGTCAAAGAAGGAATGGAAGCGAAAGGTGCAGAAGTCAGCGTCATGGGACCGTCTGAATTCAACGCCGGTATGGTCGGTGACTATGATGCCATCGCATTCGGATGCTCTGCTATGGGTGCCGAAGTACTTGAAGAAACAGAGTTTGAACCGATGTTCGCTTCTGTGGAAGGCGCACTGGCCGGCAAAAAGGTCGGACTGTTCGGTTCCTGGGGCTGGGGAAACGGTGTATGGATGGACGACTGGCAGGTCCGTACTCAGGCAGCCGGCGCTGACACAGTACCATATGTCATCTGTATGGAAGCACCGGATGATGCGGCCCTGGCTGAATGCCGCGCTCTGGGTGAATCCCTCGCATAACAAATATGATCAAAGGCTGTCATTTCTGACAGCCTTTATTTTGTGTTACTCGATCATGTTTCAGCCCTTTTTTCCTTCTTCGGGACATCCAGTCTCAGCACACCGTCTTCAAATTCTGCTGCGGCCGTCAGATTCCTGACGTGCAGTTCAGCCGAGAGATCAGTCCTTCCAGTTCGCCCAGGGATGACAGATGATCATCAGCCGCTGACTGATCAAAATTAAACCTGC
>CACZPD010000199.1 GCA_902782955.1 uncultured Erysipelotrichaceae bacterium | reverse complement strand
TCATGATGGTTTCCTCTATTTTTCAAACCAATTATACAATGATTCCGCCTATAATGAGGAAGAGGTAAACGATCATGATACAGAAAAGAATATGCATCCATTCCGATACACCAAAATCGCACGGGATCCCCGTTATCATTACCTGTCCGGAAGAAGAACCAAAAGCCATCCTGATCATGTGTCACGGTACGGGCACAGATAAAAACGAAGCCGGAAACGGCTATGTGAAGGCAGCGGAAATACTGGCAGATACATATCATGTCATTACACTGCGCTTTGATTTCATGGGCAGCGGCGAATCCGAAGCGGATTATGCGGACTACTGCTTTGACAGTGCCGTGGATGATGTCATGTCAGTGCTTGCCTTTGCCCGCAGAGAAATCTCTGCTTCCCTTCCTGCCGGCCTGCTCGGCTGGAGCCAGGGCGGGACCGATGTCCTGCTTTCGCTCGGCTGTCATCCGGAAGCCTTTGCCTTCGGCATTACATGGGCAGGCGCGCCGGACCTCTCTTCCATGATGAATGATGAACAGTACCGGGAAGCCATGGATAACGGATACTTTACCATGGAGTTTGACTGGCGCAGTGATCTTCATGCCGGCAGACAATGGGCCGAAGACGTCCGTCATAAGGATGTCCTGCAGATCTTCAGCCGATACACCGGTCCGGTCCTCGCCATAGCCGGGGAAGATGACGATGTCGTTCCTCCGGTATGGGCGGAAAATATCATTCAGAATAACAGTCACCCCGCATCAAGGGCGCTGATCATTCCCGGCGCCGACCATACCTACCGCGTATTTGAGGAAGCTGATCAGCACACACTTGTTTCCGTTATTGAAGCAAGCGGGCAGTTCATCGCTTCCCTTTAATAGAATTTAAATCCTGTTTCTGTACAGAAACAGGATTTTTCATATCGAAAAAAAACAGCCGGGGCTGTTTTATTTGTGCATGATCTTGTTTACGATGATCACCGCTCTGCCGAGAGAGATCTCATCGCCTTCATGGATGATCTGTTTTCCCAGGGAAGGAAGTTTGATGCCGTTGACAAATGTACCGTTATGCTGGGATACATCTTCCAGATACAGGTCTCCGCCTTCGGTGATAAAACGCGCATGTCTGCGGCTGACTGCAGTTTCCGGGATGACCAGGTCGCAGTGTCCGCTTTCTCTTCCGATCAGACACGGCAGGGAAGCGACGGTATGATCCACGGATCTTCCGTTGACCTGGACCGTTACGGTCACGGCACGTACATCAGAGCTCTTTGTCATGACAGGCACGACTCTCGTTGCGGCAACCGCGTCTTCTTTTGCCAGATCAGCTTCGATTGCCTGGACCGGCTTTGTGATCTCCGTTGTGACTGAAGCTGCCGGCTTTACTTCCGCCGGAGCGGGAGCCGGTGTTTTTTTCGGAACAGGCACAGGTGCAGGTTCCGGTTTTTCTTCATGGTATCCTTCCGGAATATAGGTGTTCTTCTTGACACCCAGATAGATCACGGCAATCGCAAGTACCGCGCAGATGCCTGCCAGCGCAAAGATAATCAGCTTATCTATCTCAGGATCATTTAATATTGACATAGGGATTCTCCTCTTTTGTTACTTTATTTATTGTACAACGTAACGGAACATTTGAACAATCAGTAGATTGATTCATCTGTATAAGATTCTTTCCGTACTGTGTTGTATACGACCACATACATCAGGACAACAAATCCGATAAACATATAGAATGACAGATCTGTACCTGCCATCAGCGTGCCGTCATAGAAGGCGTGCATGGCAATGGCTGACAGAAGCGAAAGACGCAGACTGCTCCTGCAGGCATCTTTCTTTCCGCGTACATCGCAGATCTTTGCCCGTCCGTAAAACATGCCCATGTATACCGCAAATGCCATATGGGCCGGTACTGTCAGCAGTGCCCTGGTAAACAGCACCTCCATGCCGTATGAATAAACATAAAGCACATTTTCGATCGCCGCGAAACCGAGCGACACGAATACCGCATATACAACGCCGTCAAAACGGAAGTTGAATTCCGGATGATTCCAGGAGAACCTCTTCAGGAAGAGGAATTTGCAGCCCTCTTCCGAAACGGCCACCATCGTCGCCACCGCGATGCCGCTGATGACGGAAGATGCGCTGACGCTGTCAAGAACCACATCCAGCGCGGGTTCCAGGACAGTTTCCAGGATCATTGCGCCCAGCGCTGACAGAAGTCCGCCGACCACAAGCTTCATCAGAAGCCCTCTCGGTTCCCTCTCAACGGAATCGATCCTGTAGATATAGCCCATCAGGAACAGCGCGGGCATGATTGCCGCAAGGGCATAGAACAGCGATTTTGTACCGCCGAATGCACCGGATAATATCATCAGCAGATTCCTTTCTCACTCTCGTGATGCACGAGTTCGTAAATATAGTTCTTGGAGAGTCCTGTCTTCTTAGCGGTTTCCTTTACCGCGTCGGATTTTGACATTCCCTGTTCCATCGATTCCCTGACCATGTTCAGGATGACGCTCATATCGATATCCTTTTCGGGTTCATCGCGGTTTCCGTCAATGATCACCACCATTTCCCCTTTCAGGCCTTCTGTTTCCGCCATCATTTCCTTCAGGGTGCCGCGCAGGAATTCCTCATGTTTCTTGGTAATTTCCCGGGCAATACAGCACCTCCTGTCCCCGAGTACTTCAAAGCAGTCCCGGATCATTTTGGATATGCGGTGCGGCGCCTCATAGAATATGATCGTCATCGGGTAGTTTTTGTATTCCCGCAGTTTTTTGACGCGTTCATTCTGGGAAGCCGGCAGGAAACCCGCAAACAGGAAAGGCTGCACGATCAGTCCCGAGGCAACCAGCGCATTGAGCATGGCATTGGCGCCGGAGACCGGGACAACGTTGTATCCTTCCGCGCTGGCTTCCAGCACGATGCGCTGTCCGGGATCGCTGATCAGGGGATAACCCGCGTCTGAGATCAGCGCCACATGGTTTCCCTGTGACAAAAGCTTCAGGATCCCCTTTGTACTGGACTCCTCATTGAAATTCTGATAGGAGATCAGACGTTTGGAAATACCGAAATACTTCAGAAGCTGCCCGCTTGTGCGTGTATCCTCGCAGGCGATCACATCCACCGCATTCAAAACATCGATCGCCCTCGGCGTCATTTCGCTCAGATTGCCGATCGGTGTCGGCACCAGGTACAGCGTCGGTCTTTCGTTTTCAAATGACTTCTGACGGATCACGCCTTTTCCTCTTCTTTCTTCTTGCGGCTGAATGTCCTGACCGTAATATTCCTCTTTACCGGTTCCTGCTTTTCAGGCTGCGGTCTCTGCGGACGGCGCTGGTTCTGGTTTCTCCGGTTCTGGTTATTGTTTCCGGAAGCCCTGCGCTCCTGGTCACGGTTTCTTCTCGGTTTGTCTTCCTGCGGTTTCTGCGGTCTCTGCG
>CACZPD010000198.1 GCA_902782955.1 uncultured Erysipelotrichaceae bacterium | reverse complement strand
TGCTTCTTCCCGACGATCCAGTTCGGCTATACCGGTTTTGAAGGTTACTGCCACGGTGTAACCATGTGTGTTATAGATGAAGATGAAGTATATACGATCCCGTCTGATATCGTTGTCGATTCCGTTCTGGACCTGATGGATCATCCGGAAGAAGTTCAGAAGATCCGTGACAACTTCAAACCTTCTATTTCCAAAGAAGACTACCTCAGACATCTGGAGGTCTCCTTCTGATGATCCGCTATAACGATCACATCCTGTACCGGAACCACGATGACCGCACAGACCTTCCGTATGTGTATTACATCAAAGGCGAAAAGCTTGCCCTGATGGTGGATGCCGGCAATTCTCCGGCAAGTTATCATGCTTTTATACAGGAACTGGAGGAAGAAGGCCTGAAAGAACCGGACCTGATGGTCCTTTCCCACTGGCACTGGGATCATACTTTCGGACTCCCCGCTGTCAAATGTCCCGTTATCGCCTCAGAGAAAACAGATGCTTATCTCGAAAAGGCAATGGCGTGGGAATGGAACGAAGAAGCGATGCTGGAGCGTCTTGCGGCGGGTGAGGACATCGAGTTCTGCCACGAAAAAATGCATGAGGAATTTTCTGATATCACAGCCATCCAGGTCAGACGTCCGGATATCGTCTTTGAAGGCACGATGCATATCGATCTCGGCGGTGTTCCGGTCATACTGGAAACCATCGATACCCCGCATACAAGGGACGCGGTAATGGTATACCTGCCGGAAGACAGAATTCTCTTTGCGGCAGATGCTGAATATGAAGATTATTACGACAACAACAGTATGTACGATCCCCTCAGGCTGCAGAATTACATCACTTACCTCGAAAATCTTGATTTTGAGATATACATGCGCGGCCACGACGATACTGCTATACCAAAAGAAAACATCCTTCAATTGCTGAAAGATGCGCAGATTTAGGAAGTCCTGCAGGATTTCCTTTTTTTATTTAAAACCACGGCAGATAGGCAGCGGCCACAGCCAGGATGACAGCCGGCAGTGTATTGGCTACCCTGATCTTTTTCCCGAAGACAAGATTGATTCCGACACAGAAGATCAATATGGAACCGATCAGGGAAAGATACGCCACCGCTGTTTCCGTCATGACCGGCGCTACCATCTTCGCAAGCAGGGTTATGGAACCTTCAAACAGGAATACCGGCACAGCGGAGAATGCGCAGCCGACCCCCATCGAGGATGTCATGACCGCCACGATGATCAGGTCCAGCACAGCCTTGACTGCCAGGGTCGAATAATTGCCCGTGATCCCGTCCTGGATCGCGCCGACAATCGCCATGGCCCCGATGCATACCGTCAGGGAAGCCGTAACGAATGCCTGTACGAACATGGCATCTTCCCCGTTTCCGCTTTTCTGTTTCAGCCATTCACCGAATTTTTCAAATCCGTCTTCGATCCCGATCAGCTCGCCGATCACAGTACCCAACGCCAGGCATAAGACCACAAACATCGCCTTCCCGCTGACCAGGGCATTGTTCTCAATTTTGAGCATGCCTTCCATGGCACCTGCCACGGCAATGAATATAACGCTGATGCCGCAGATCTTTGTCAAAGCATCCTGCTGTTCCTCCCGGAACAGTTTTCCGATCCATTTCCCGGCCAGTCCTCCCGCAATGATCGCGGCAGTATTGATCAATGTACCAAGTCCTGTCATATTCATCACCTCAGTGATATTGATTATACTACGCAGAACTGAAAAACGGCTGAAATCAATCAGCCGTTATAAGTGCAGATATATTTATGATCATTCAATATTCCTGACGATGCCGGAGAAGAGAATGGATCCGTCCCTGCCGGTGACAACAAACATGAACGGTCTGTCCAGTACGAAGTCGATCTCGTCGGAAGGAAGCGCTGCGCCTTCCGCCATTGCCAGCATCGTATATGCCGCGCCGGTCACGCCGTTTTCGTCGATCTCCACCATTGCCGCATGCTCCGCGGAACTGATATACAGGCTCTTCTCTTCTTCCGTTACCGGCGTGAAATCAGCTGCGGAAGGATCCAGGGCATCGGTTATGCCGAGTTCCTTCAGCGTATCGATCAGATCCGTATCTGCCGTTACTTTGAACTTCGGAACAGACAGGTGCACTTCGGGATAGGACCAGTTGCCGCCTTCGCTGAATTCCAGGGCACTGAATACTTCCGGATCGGAAGCCAGTACATTCACATCCGTGCCCTCATGCGGCAGGTAGAAGTACATGGCACCGCTGTCCGTCAGGCTCAGTGACAAGGCAGTAAAGTTTTCCCCATTGTAGACTTCCATCGTATCGCTCTTGTGCATCATATCCACAGTTGTGTCGCTTTTGATGCCGTGGAAGATCTGCTGTGAAGTGGATTCCGGATAGAACACATCCGTCCAGGATGCCTTGTAATAGATCGTGGAAACAAGCGCCAGGACAGTTCTGGGATCCAGTTTCATATTCTTTGTCTGATCCTTTAACAGTTCACCTGTATTTTTGTCTGTCCATGCCCGCAGCGCTTCATTCATCTCTTCTGTTCCGGGCTTTCCGCTGAAAGAAGATGCGTAATACTCTTTCGCAAGTGTTTTCAGCGTCTCCTGGTTATACGTTACCGAATCATTCAGCCACAGGGAATTTGCCAGTGTGCTTTTCAGCGCAGGCGTGTTTACATAGTTGTTTTCCCACAGTTCCCTGATATTCCTGCGCAGGGTGCCGATATCCGGTACATCGAGAACATCCAGGATCTGCTTCCTGGTGTTGCCGTCAGATACCTCCGCCAGCATTGCCAGAGCTGTATAGATATTCAGCGGGGAACAAACAGTATTCTCGTCTTTTGAAACCAGGATATTGCTCATGATTGAAGCGTAATATTCCCGCAGGGATTCCTGATGCACAGTGGCGTTGCTGAGCTGATCATGGTATTTGTCCCACCAGTCCCAGTGGGCATCGCTGTCCATGAATTCCTGCGCGCTCATATTTTCCCCGACCGGATCAGGATACTGTGCTTCTACGGCAAGTATCCCGGCAGAACCTCCTGCCGAACCGCCTCCCGGCGTCTTTAAAGGATAGCGGAACAGCACGCCCAGAATCAGGGCTGCGCAGACAGCCGGCAGTCCCCATTTCACCCATGCAGGACGTTTCCTTACCGCTTTATAGGATCCTGCTTTTTCAATACTCCTGTCATCGATATCTTCCATTGCCTTGAATAATTCTTCTTTTTTCATATGTCATACCCTCTTTCGACCAGATCAGTCTTCAGTTTTTTCCGTATGCGGTTCAATGTGACTGAAATGCTGTTTTCACTCACGTTGAATCGTTCCGCGATCGATGCAATGCTTTCCGCGTACCAGTAGCGGAGAATAAACATGCTTCGTCTGTCTTCCGGCAGGGAAGCCAGAAAACGGTTCAGTTCTTCCGTCAGCTGGGCTGCCTCAAACTCCCGCTGCGGATCGCTTTTCCCGGATACACATTCCGCCAGTTCATCCAGAACCAGGTCGATCTGGTGTCCGCCCCGTTTTTCCCGGTGTTCCCTGCGGTATATATCAAAGGAGAGATTCCTGGTGATCCGTCCCAGAAACACAGACAGGATGGATGGTTTTTTCGGGGGAATGGCATTCCATGCCTTCAGCCATGTGTCATTGACTACTTCTTCGGCATCCTCCCAGCTTCCCAGAATATTGCGGGAAATAGATCTGCAGTAGGAACCGTATTTAACCGATGATTCTTTTATGGCTGCTTCATCCCTGTCCCAGTACAGCTGTACGATTTCACGATCTTCCACCCGGATACCTCCTTTCACCTATCTTCACGACAAAAATCAGATCATCTTACACATCTGAAAAAAGAATATCACATTCCCGCACAATAAATGACAAAGCGCGGCAGTATTACGCTGCCGCGCCTATCATTATTGAAATATATGCAGTGTTTCCAGCTTATTCGGGAAGCTTCATCGTGATATTGCTGAAAGTCGCACCGCAGCCGAGTGAGAAGACACCGATATGTGCCCCGTTGATTGAATGGGTGATCCGGCTGGTAAAGCACTTGGTATCATCCACATACATGACAACGATCTCATTCTCACAGACCAGTTTCACATGATGCGTATCTTTCAGTGAGAAGTCGTATCTCGTGACAGCTCCCGG
>CACZPD010000197.1 GCA_902782955.1 uncultured Erysipelotrichaceae bacterium | reverse complement strand
GGGAGTACATCTCCTGTTTTCGTCGTGGGCTGATACAGAAAAAGAAGAAATCACTGTTTTGATGTGATTTCCTCTTGACTTAAGTTATCGAATTTTCTATGTAGAACTATAAGAAGCAGTAGCTTTGAAAATTGGGTTATGAGGGGTACCCCTCATAACCCAATTTTGCTCCGCCCGACGGGGGTCTCTGCTTTCGGGCATGATGAAAATATTATGCCTGCTCTGCTGCCCTGTACAAAAACGATATTTCTATCACCATGAACACCCTCAGCAGATTGTGTGAAATTCTTTCTTATACTCCTAATGATATTGTTGAATTCAGAAAAGAAGATTAAGCTATAACTGACAAATGAAATACTCCCAGAAAGATGAACAAAACTTTGGGGGAGTATTTTATTTATAAGATATTTCAGGAGAATATAATAAGCAGACTCTGCAGATATTCTTGCTCAGTTTCGCAGGAAATAAATCGCAGAACTGCCTGTATATGTAAAATTAAAGATGTAATCCGGGATGGATCGTTAAAGATCCGTCCTTTTTTGAATAGAAGAAGATATCCTTGCAGAAGATGAGGTACGGTGTTTCTTTCTGGTTGGTTTCAAACATATTACGGGCATGTTTCAGAAGCTGTTTTACCAGTTTTCTGTCATTTGCCTTTGTGATGAATACGATGTCCTTTGTCGGTACGCTGATGATCAGGTCATCGCCAAGCTGTTCCGCAACATTTCCGAACAGTTCCGGGAAGAGCAGGGATTCCGCTTCAAAGTCACCGCCCGCCAGGATGCCGTAGATGCCTTTGTGTTTTGATTCGGATAAACGGTACTGTATTTTGGACATATTATTGACAGCAAGCTCCTGCAGTTTCTGTATATCGATTCCTTCCGGCAGCATGTCATATGTCAGATAGGAGAATACTTTGCCGGTATCCTGCATGAACATGTATACAAAGCTGTCCATGTACCTGTACATGGGCATATTGTTGTAATCGCATTCTCTTTCATCGATGGCCATGAGGGATACTTCATTTAAGGGATCCTTCGCCCAGTTCTTTTTGATGCGTATATAGACCTGTTCCGGATCAAAGACGAAATCATCGGAAAAGCCATCATTCCATTCCTTTTCTTCCGCGTGTGTCCATTCGATGTCGCAGATATCATCCTTGTTTCTGACGAAGTTCCTGACTCTTTCCAGGAAATCCAGGCAGTACTGGCTGAATGGGTATTCCCCGACGACACGGATGACAGGACGTTTTCCGGGCTGGGCTTCCTCCGCCTGACCGCTCGCAATATATCCCAGATAGTCGTTGATCTTGTCCTGCAGGGCACGTCCGTGATCCTGCCGTATACCGAAATTCCATTCCATATCATCGGATATGACCAGTATGTATTTATCGTCTTCGATATATGTGAGATCGATGACGTTCCTGTCCCTAACATTTGACATAGCGTATTCCTCCTCCTTCATTATAAGCAAAAAGAAAGCCGTGCGGGATCACACGGCTTCCTGAAAGTGTAAATATGTGCTTAGCGGGGACGGACGATGTATTCCCTGATGGAACCATCTTCGTTGCAGGTAGCTGCGCCGATGCACGGAATGTGCAGGCCTGCCAGTTCAACGTCGTATTCCATGGAATTCGGGTTGAGTTTGACGATCTTCGCTTCTACCTTGTAAGTTTCAAATACGCCTTTGAATGCGGCACGTACTTCTTCTTTTCCGTGGGCAACGACATCCGGGAATCCGAACGGTCTTGCGCCGCCGTCTACGAAGTCACATTCTTCCGCATACAGTTCTGCGACCTGGTCAGCGTTGCCGGAGTTTAATCCTGCAACGTATTTTTCGAGGATCTCACTGACTTTCATGATTTAGATCTCCATTGCAGTGCGGTATGCCTTGTAGATCGCCCACTTGGCATCCTTGACTGCATCTGCGTCACCGATGACATAGACTTTGTCTGCCAGACCTTCTGCGTCAAACGGTACATACGGTTTGGAACCGAGGGCGAGGATGACTGTGTCGAAGCCGTCGAGAGTGATCTCTTCGCCGTCTTTTTCAGCTCTTACGCCGCCCGGGATGAATTCGAGAACTTTTGTCTTTGTGTAAACTTCGATCTCTTCTTCCTTGATTCTCTTCAGCATAGCGTTGCGGACTGTGAGGTAGAGCGTCGGAACGATTTCCGGCAGCATCTCAACGATCGCAACTCTGGAGCAGTAGTCTGTCGCGTATTCTGCTGTTTCTGCACCGACTTCGCCGCCGCCGATGATGAGTGCGGACTGCTGGAGTACCGGTGTTCCGAGCAGGACATCGTTCGCCAGGACAACGCCTGTTTCCTTGAGGCCCTTGATCGGCGGAACGGATGGTTTCGCACCTGTTGCCATGATGATGACATCAGCTTTGAGTTCCTTGAGAAGTTCCGGTGTGGCTTCTGTGTTCCACTTCATCTCAACACCGTTCTTTTCGCACATGTGCAGCATGTAACGGATCGCCCTTGTCAGAGGCTGTTTGAACGGAGGGAACGCACCGATGCGGAGCTGGCCGCCGGCTGCGAGCTTGTCGTTCTTTTCGATGAGGGTCACATCATGTCCTCTGTATGCGGACATCCAGGCTGCTGTGAGGCCGGCAGGACCTGCGCCGACAACGACGACCTTCTTCGGGGCATCTGTCTTTGTGAGCATTCTGTCAGCTCTGTGGCTGGACTGCGGGTTGTACATACATCCTACACCCCAGTCGCCCGGCATCAGGTTTTCAGGATAGTTGAATTCCATGCATCTCTGCGTGCATCCGATACACGGGATGATGTCCTCAACAGCACCGCCGACAGCCTTGTTCGGGAATGCCGGATCAGCGATGGACTGACGGCCGAGGGAAACGGCGTCGCAGTCACCGCGTCTGATCGCTGTTTCGATGGTCCACGGATCATGGAACAGACCGACGGAAATTACCGGGATATCAACTGCTTCCTTGATCCTTCTTGCGCTTGCGAGGTTCCATCCGGACGGCCATGCGGTCGGCGGAACGATGGTCTCCCAGGTCTCATATGTACCTGCGGAAATATGCAGGGCGTCATAACCGTATTCTTCCAGCATCGCTGCGTATACGATCGTCTCTTCCATTTCGAGACCGCCGATCCTGTTTTCCTTGGAGGAAAGTCTTGTCGTTACGGCAAAGTCTTCGCCGCATGCTTTCTTGATGCCTTCGCATACAAGCTTCATGAAGTAGGCACGGCCTTCTACGCCGCCGCCGAATTCGTCAACACGCTTGTTGGAACGCGGGGAGAGGAACTGGCCGCCCATGTAGCCGTGGGAAGCGTGGATCTCGACACCGTCGAATCCT
>CACZPD010000196.1 GCA_902782955.1 uncultured Erysipelotrichaceae bacterium | reverse complement strand
TGATGCATTCGTCGGCGGTCTGAACATGTGTATGTGTTCCGATGACCGCTGTGACCCTTGATTTGAAGTGCTGCATGATAATGCTTTTTTCAGCTGTTGTTTCCGCATGGAGATCAACGATGATGATATCTGCACTGATCTGGTCAAGCAGACGTTCCAGTGCCGGGACGGGTTCCTCCTCATATCCGGTCATGAAAGCCATTCCCAGGACGTTGATCACTGCAAGTTTCTTTGTGCCTACCTGATAGATCACGTACCCGTTTCCATGTTCGTGATCCATATTCATCGGCCTGATCAGATTGGGGCACTGATCGAACATCGGTATGATTTCGTGTTTTGCAAAAGCATGATTCCCGAGTGTCACTGCATT
Source organism: uncultured Erysipelotrichaceae bacterium (assembly GCA_902782955.1). The sequence continues at coordinate 10,877 of CACZPD010000196.1, read as the reverse complement.
CACACCTGCCCGCATAAATTCATTGTAGATTTTTAATGTGATTCCTTTGCCGTGTGCTGCATTTTCTCCGTTAACAATAGTAAAATCGACAGAGTACTCTTTTTTTAAAGCAGGTAACCTGTCCTTGACGACCTGCCGTCCGCTTCTGGCGACGACATCTCCCAGAAAGAGAATATTCATTACTGCTAAAACCCTTCCGACCATATCAGAGAAACAATATGATCTTTGTATAATTCAATATTATCTTTATACATTGACCCTTGCAAGCCGGCATAACCTCTTAACAGTTGTAAATCAAACAAAAACCAGACATTGTCTGGTTTTTATTGTTATCCCAATGTTTACTTGGCAAGTTCCTGTACGCGGACTTCCCGGATCAGAGTGACTTTGATCTGTCCCGGATAGGTCATTTCATTTTCGATCTTTTCACGGATATCGTGGGCGATCTTCACCATTGTGACATCGTCTACTTTCTCCGGCTGAACCATAACACGTACTTCGCGGCCTGCCTGGATCGCGAATGCTTTATCAACGCCTTCGAAACTGCTTGCGATCTTCTCGAGGTTTTCAAGTCTGTTGATATAGCCTTCCATGGATTCATATCTGGCTCCGGGTCTGGCAGCGCTCAGTGTATCCGCCGCAGCTACGAGAACTGCGATGATGTCCTGTGCCTCCGTATCCCCGTGATGGCTTTCAATGGAGTTGATAACGATCTGGTTTTCACCGTATTTCTTGGCATATTTGGCACCAAGTTCCACGTGGCTGCCTTCCTGTTCGAAATCGACTGCTTTTCCGATATCATGCAGAAGACCTGCCCTTTTTGCCAGATTCTGATTCAGGCCGAGTTCCGCAGCCATCAGTCCTGAGAACATAGCCACTTCAATGGAATGCTGAAGTGCGTTCTGTCCATAGCTGTAACGGAAACGCAGGCGTCCGATCAGTTTGATCATTTCTTTATTCATCCTGCCGATTCCGAGTTTGAAGACTGTTTCGTTACCGATCTTCATGATCGTTTCGTTCAGGTCACGGGCTGTTCTCTCAACGACTTCTTCGATTCTTCCCGGCTGGATCCTGCCGTCTTTCATCAGGGTTTCAAGGGACTGTCTGGCGATCTCACGGCGGATCGGGTCAAAGCAGGATACAGTGATCAGGTCCGGTGTGTCATCGATGATCAGATCAACACCTGTTGCCTGTTCAATAGCCTTGATATTCCGGCCCTCACGGCCGATGATGCGTCCCTTCATCTCTTCGCTCGGCAGAATGACGGTGGATACAGTCCGCTCGATCACTTCTTCCTGGGCGTAATGATGAATTGCATTGGCAATAATGTTTCTTGCATTGTCAGCGGCGGCTGTCTCTGCTTCTTCCTCTTTTTCCCTCAGGTATGCCGCGATTTCCTGTTCCGTCTTCTTTTCGACGATACCCATCAGTTCCTGCTTGGCTTCTTCCTGTGAAAGATTGGAAACACGTTCGAGAACAACGATCTGGTTATTGATCCGCTGCTGTAATTCATTTTCCATTTTGCTGAGATTTGCAAGTTTGTTGTCGACAGATTTTGTTTTGCTGTCTAATTCCTTCTCCTTTTCGACTAAATTCTGCTCACGAAAATTCAGGCTGTCTTCACGACGTACGAGTTTATTTTCCGTCTGCTGGATCTTATTTCTCTGATCCTTTAATTCTTTCTCCGCCTGCAGCTTCATTTCATAGACCTGCTGCCGGCCATCCAGATTGGCCTGACGGAGCATAGTTTCCGCTTTAGAATTTGCTTCTTCAAGAATGTCCTGCGACTTGGCGACATTTCTGTCCAAGCCCATCTTTCCGGCGATCATCATGACGAGGATGCCGAGAATAACACCTACAATACCAGCGAAAATGGCGGCTAAAGTCATGTTCATATTTATCCCTCCATTTTCAATTTTTCAACTGATACGGGATTTCTCCCGTCAAATATTATACCTGCGCAGGAACAATTTCTCAAGAAAAGAAAAGCCCACTTTACAGTGAACTTCCCTTTTTCCGGATTATTCTTCTGTTTTCTGCGGCTGCGGGAAAAGTGTTTCCTTGATCTTTCCTGCGATTTCTTCCTGTACAGCCGGATTTGATTTCAGGAATTCGCGTACTGCCGCGACACCCTGGCCGATCTTTTCGCCGTTGTATGAGAACCATGCGCCTGCCTTGTCAATGATGTCATATTCGACACCCAGGCTGATCAGCTCATCCAGCTTGGAAATACCTTCACCGTAGATGATATTGACTACCGCTGTCTTGAACGGCGGAGCGACCTTGTTCTTGACGATCTTGATCTTTGTGGAGTTTCCGTATACCTCCGTCCCGTTTTTCAGGGCTTCGCCTTTGCGCACATCCAGACGTACGGAAGAATAGAACTTCAGTGCCCGTCCGCCGGGTGTCGTTTCCGGATTGCCGAACATGATGCCGACTTTTTCACGCAGCTGGTTGATGAAGATCGCGGTCGTTCCCGTATGGTTCATGGCACCGGCAAGTTTGCGCATTGCCTTGGACATGAGACGTGCCTGCAGACCGATGGAGGAATCCCCCATTTCCCCGTCCAGTTCCGCCTGCGGCACCAGTGCCGCAACAGAATCGATAACGACCAGGTCGATCGCGCCGGACTTGATCAGCACTTCCGCGATATCGAGGGCCTGTTCACCGGAATCCGGCTGGGACAGGATCAGTTCATCGATATTGACGCCGAGATTCTTCGCGTATACAGGGTCAATGGCATTTTCGGCATCGATAAATGCGCATCTTCCGCCTGCCTTCTGGCATTCCGCAATGGCATGCAGGGCAAGCGTCGTTTTACCGGAGGATTCAGGACCGTAGATCTCTATGATCCTTCCCTTCGGATATCCGCCGATTCCCAGTGCTGCATCCAGTGTCAGTGAACCGCTCGGGATCGCATCCACAGATACTTCCGCCCGGTCGCCCAGACGCATGATGCTGCCTTTGCCGTGTGTCTTTTCAATGGTTTTTATCGCTTCAGACAAGAGCTGGTCTTTTCTGTCTTCTGTAATTATTTCTTCTTTCTTGGCCATATGCTTTCTCCTTCAATCACTATATTCGCAGTATTATCTGTTTGTTATTTTGTTTCAAGAATATACGGCTTCAGCTGGTTGTAATACTGAATGCCGCTGGCAATGCTGATAAAGGCTGAGAACCACAGCATGACGTCGCTGACCGGCAGGCTCCACATTTCAAACGGGAGATTGTTCAGCAGGATCAGGGCGATCGTCAGCATCTGCATGACTGTCTTCAGTTTGCCCATCATACCCGCGGAAACGACTTCCCCGTTGATCGCCGCGACAAGCCTGCATCCGTCCACGAAGATATCCCTTCCGATCATGAGGATGACCGGGACGACGGGAATGATGCCGCGGGAAATAAACAGCAGGAACATTGTCGTTGTCAGCAGTTTGTCCGCGATCGGATCGAGGAACTTGCCGAACGTTGTCTGCATATTCCTGGTCCTGGCAATATGCCCGTCCAGGGCATCGGTGATCGATGCGATAAAATAAATGATCAGGACGATCAGATTCACAGAGGAAAGACTGATGGAGCCCAATGTAAATACAGGCATTTCAATTCCGTAGGAAATATACGGAAACAGATATACAAGCACCAGGATCGGCACCAGAACGATTCTCAGTACAGTCAGACGGTTTGGCAGATTCATATAAAAACTATCCTTTCAGCAGTTCTTCATATTATACCATGAATACGAAAAAAAAGAGGACACTGTGATCCTCTCATATACAACACAATCATAAGCCATGTTCTGTCCGCCTTGCGGCGCGGCAGCCATTTATCTCTTGCCTGAGCAAGCCCTCCTCCGCTTCATTTCGCATCGGACCGGTTCCCCTACCAAATTTGGGTTTCTCGCTTGCGGGGTTTATCGCGTTCCACTCCCGCTGTTTCCGGCGGGACTTCGTCACTGTGACACGTTACGGGCGGCGGCCATGGATCTCTCTTTAGGCTTTCGCTCCGCCGTCATCCTTGCGGATGCCTGGTCTTATTTCTTAGGCCAGCACAATCACTACTGTCATCGCAGACAGTGCGAGCATGGACTTTCCTCTGACACGTTTGTGCCAGCGGCTGCCTCATGTGTTGAATACTTTTACTTGCTGCTGTTCTCAAATACCTGTTTTTCCAGACGGCTCAGACGTTTCAGAATATCAACGTTGCTGCCGGCGGTCAGAATCGGATCAGCATCGTCCTGCGCCCTTGCCCTGCCTTCAATTTCGATCAGTTTTGCACGCAGTGATGCATTTGTTTTTTCCATTTCTGTCAGTTTTCTGTCGAGATCGTTCAGGCGCCTCTCGTATGTCTGATAATCCTGAATCACGAGGTCGAGCAGCTGATCGACCTGGTCCGGATTGTAGCCTTTAAAATCAATGTCAAATTCTTTGTCCACGATCGTCTGGGGATCTAAATTAAGTTTTCCAGCCATACTCCAGCCTCCTTTTTAAGATTATCTCATTGAGGTTTTCAAAAAGCAATCAAAGGTTCAATAATTAAACGAACAAATGTATAATATAAAAAGTATGATAAACTATCCGGGCGGTGCCAAGAAAAGAACGCTTCCTGTATCCAGGACCTCATTTTCCAACCGGGGAATGAATCTGGAAAAGGATATCAATCAGACCAACCAGTATTATCTGGATACCGATCAGGCTGTCATTCACAAGAAGCCCACGCCGGTGCAGATCGTGCATGTGGACTATCCTGCGCGTTCAGCCGCCAAGATCACGGAAGCGTATTTCAAGATCCCCAGTACGACAGACTACAATGGGATCTACCGCTCCAGGTATATCGATTTTGAAGCCAAGGAATGTTCGCTGAAAACAGCGTTTCCGCTGAAATCGATCCACCAGCACCAGATCACGCATCTGGAAAGTGTTATGAAACACGGGGCGATCGCCTTTCTGATCATACGTTTTACACATCTGAATGAAACTTATTTTGTAAAAGCGGATGTTCTGATCTCCTTTATAAGGACGACAGAGCGCAGTTCGATCCCTTATGCATGGTTTCAGGAAAATGGTACAATAATACCATCCAGTTACATCAAACCTGTGGATTACCTCAAGGTAGTCGACAGCGTTTATTTCCCTCAAGGAGTCTCTCATGGTAAAGAATAAAGCGAAGAATAATAAAAAAGTGAAAAAGAAACTGCATCTGTTCCCGTTCCTGACCACCCTGCTGACAGTGCTTGTCGGCATCGAGCTGGTCGTAGGCGGTGTCGGTGTTTACGCTCTTGGCAGTATGCTGAAGTCCAAACCGGACCTGAAGCTGGAAGACCTGTTTTCCCAGGAGTCAACGCTGATCTTCGACAAAAACGGAAGACAGATCCGGGACGTAGGCATGACGATCCGTGAAAACGTCACCTATAACCAGATCCCGGAAGCGATGATCGATGCTTTTCTCGCCGTAGAAGATTCCCGGTATTTTACCCATAACGGTTTCGACGTTGCGCGTTTTGCCAAAGCAGCACTCGTCAACCTGCAGGAGGGATCCTTCTCACAGGGCGGATCGACCTTCACGATGCAGATGGTTAAACTGGCATACTTCGCCAACGACGACACCGGGGTATCCAAAGCCCGCAACATCGAATACAAAGTCCAGCAGATCGTTCTGGCCATGGAACTTGAAAACCAGGCAGACAAAAAAACGATCTTTGAAATGTACCTGAATAAAATGAACTTCGGCGGCACCGGCAATATCCGCGGTGTGCAGAAAGCAAGCCAGCAGTATTTCGGCAAGGATGTTTCAGAACTCAGCCTTCCCGAATGCGCCCTTCTCGCCGGCGTTATCAATTCCCCGTATTATTATGATCCTCATAATTATCTGGAGCACGCCACCAAGAGAAGAAACGAAGTTCTCTACATGATGAACTATCACGGTTACATCACTGATGAAGAATATGAACTGGCTAAATCCGTCAAGGTCGAGGACCTCCTGATCGACTCCTCCGCCAAATCAGACGAAGATACTTCTTATCAGTATCAGGCATATGTGGATGAAGTCATCAAGGAAGCGGAAGAAGTTACAGGACTTGATCCGCTCACCGTTTCCATGGAGATCTATACCTGCATGGATCCGGAAGTCCAGGACACGATGGAAGCGATCGCTGCCGGTGAAAACCCGTATGTTATCTGGCCGGATGAAAAAATGGAAGTCGGCGTGATTTCGGAAAACAACCAGACCGGCGAGATCGTCGGTATCTGCGGCGGAAGAAACTATTCCCGCGGCGGAAGTATGCTGCTGAACCACGCAACCGACCAGTATAAACAGCCCGGTTCTTCCATCAAGCCTGTTGTCGACTATGACCTTGCGTTTGAGCATCTGCAGTGGGCAACATCCCATGTACTGTGCGACAGACCGGTCGGCAGTGCCGGATGGGTCTTCAAGAATGCCAACGGAAAATACCAAGGTGACGTCACTCTTGAAACGGCGATCGCCCAGTCACTGAATACACCTGCCATCCAGACACTGGATGCCGTGATCGATGAGATCGGACAGGATAAAGTCCTGGATTTCATGCATTCGATCGGCTTCAACCATATCGATGATTCATCGTTTGATCTGCAGTACGCGATCGGCGGAAGCCGGTTCGTATGTTCAGCCAAAGAACTGATGGGCGCGCATGCCATCCTGATGAACGGCGGCTATTACATAAGGCCTCATACGATCACGAAGATCGTATTCCGCAACGGACTGCAGGAACCTTATGAGGCAAACTTTACACCTGATCACGTTCTGTCCGAAGAAGCTGCTTATCTGACAGGATACATGCTTAACAAGTGTGTTTACTCCTCAAGTTTCAACTATATGCAGCTGCTGAAGCGGTCCTACCCGACATTCGCGAAGACCGGAACAACCGACTGGGGTGACGCAGGTTTTGAATACGGTATTCCGAAAGGCGCTGCGAAAGACAGATGGATGGTTGCCGAAACGACCCAGTTCACCACAGCGGTATGGATCGGCTATGAAAAAGCCGAAGACGGCGATGAATACTTTACCGATTATAAAAACAGCCTGAATATTCCGGGCAATATCAATAACCAGCTCCTGGATGTGCTGAACCGCGAAACTGTCCCGGGTGATCTTGTGCAGCCGGAAGGCATATACAAAATTACGCATATCAAGGGATTATTCCCATATACAAGCCCGATTGACGGCATGCCGAAGGAATATGTCACAAGCGGATATGTCAAAGGCAAAGTCAAACTCCAGGCACCGCAGTCAATGACCGGCAGCCTGAAGGATATCAAATCATTCAGCGCAGTGCTCGGAAAAGACGGAAAGACTATTTCCATTCAGTGGTCCAAGTATCCGGATGATGAAAAGACAGGTGACGGCAAACACACGCAGGATATCAGTCTCCGTGATGCTAACGGCAGAGTGATCCAGGCCGCTACCGGCAACAAGATGTTTGACTATTCCTGGGTACTGGGCACTGTCGAATACAAAGCACGCATTTCACAAAACGGAAAAACCGTCAAGGAAATCTCCAGCGGTTCCAATAAAAAAGATGTTACGACAGAAGACCTGGCGTCAAATACCGAAACACAGGTTTGTGGCTTCTACGGAATCAAGGGTTCCAAAAAATCTTCCAAGGAAATCTGTTCAACATTTATTACACCAATTGATGAAACAACAGAGATCACAGCGCCCGCCATTGGTTCACGTTTATCAGAAGTCAAAGCATGGGCTAATTCTTACGGTATTTCACTGAGTATCGACAGCGGAATCAGTGATAATGACGAAGTCTTGCTGCTGGACGGCAATGGCACAAATATTCTTGGCATGAAATTCACGTTCAGTAAAAACCTGAGACTGCGTGTCGTCAAAAAGAATAATGCAACACCGGAGCCGACTGTTGAACCACAGCCTACCAATACGCCGGACACAACACCAACACCCTCAGCGACACCGACCAACACACCTGATGAAACAGAAAAACCGCAGCAGACTGAGTTACCCGACCCGTCCGGTTCACCCGAACCTGAGGGCGGTGGTACCGGCGGTGACTGGGGGCAGGAACCGATTTATTCACCGGAACCCGGCAGCGGTGAAAACTCATTTCTCCCGCGATGGATAATTACCTGGATGGATCAGAGTATTCTCTGATCCATCTTTTTCATAAAAAAGGCTTTTTCAAAAGCCTTTTAATTACAATGATTTGTTTTTTTCGCGACAGTATCCTGTAAACGGGCACCGTGCGCATTCCGGCTTTCTGGCATGACACAGGTACCGACCGAAGAAGATCATCTGGTGATGGGTTTTGATCCACCTTTCCGGAGGTATCTTCTTTTTCAGTTTCCGCTCAACATCCGTGACGCTGTCATTCTGATAAGCCAGTTTAAGCCGCTTGGCTATCCTGTTAACATGCGTATCAACTGCCAGCGCAGGAATGCCGTAGCATTCCGACAGGATCACATTTGCACATTTTCTGCCTACACCGGACAAAGAAACAAGATCTTCCATGGTATCGGGAACCTGCCCGCTGAAGCGCTGTGTCATATCTGCAGCCATATTGCGGATCGCTTTAGCCTTATTGTGGTACAGACCAAGTGAAGCGATACAGTTTTCAATATCCTTCAGATCCCCTCCTGCCAATGCAACAGCGTCCGGATATTTCCGGAATAGTTCCGGCGTCACACGATTGACTGAAACGTCTGTCGTCTGTGCAGAGAGCACAACAGCAACAGCCATTTCATAATTGTTTCTGTGCTCCAGTTCGCAATGTGCATCCGGGAAAAGACGGTCAAGTTCCTCCAAAAAGAACGGAATACTGATATTAGCCATGATTTCTCTTCTCCTCGATATTCGAGGCTGTATATCCTTTTTTCAGCCAGTTTTCCAGGATCTTGTCTATATAAGTCAGATTAAGTGCCTGGTACGCACTCGCTTCCCGCAGGGCGTACAGTATCAGCTTTTTGTCGATCGTTTGATTCCATTCACTGATCTTGTTCATTTCCGTCGGACTCAGAGGTCTTCCGAATTCGGTTTCAAACTGGTCAAACAGGGAACTGTCCAGGATTCGCTCTTCTTTTGCCGTATCTGTCCCGAACAGACCGTCCAGGGCAAAATTAACATATTTATTGGATACACGGATCTCCAGATACTGTCTGGCACAGAGCGCGGAAAGCCCGCTTTCGACTTCCTGTACGCTGAGTCCTGTTCTCTGATGCAGGGATTCGCTGCTGATGACCATCCGGTGTTCATTCATAAAATCGATCATCAGTACCAGGACAGTTTCATTGGCGCTCAGCCCGAGCAGTGCGAGATGATCCAGGATCCAGTCGCGATGATTTACGTATCGTTCTTCATACCATTTCATAAGAGCCTCGTGAAAGCATTATATATAGAATAAACGACAATCCGCAAGTGGAATTGAATTCATAGAAGGAGAATGATAAAATACAGAATATGTTTAAGAGAATTATGTTTACATTGCTCGCCTTCCTGATGGTTTACAATGTGATCCTGATTGGATACAGGATCTATGAACCGGAAGAAGATAATTCTGCCATCGAAGCAGAAGGCAGTATTGAATATGCCTCACTGAAGGATTACCTTCTGAACCAGGGAGGAAATTCTCCCCATTATCTTTTCTTTTACAGTTCCATAAATCCGGATTGTGTATTTGTCAAAGATACTGTTCTGAACACAGTTTCTTCCGATACCCAGCTGCAGCTGGACCGTATTATTGAAACGGTTGATATTACACAGATGGAACAGAATATGGAAACCAAGCAGATCACATCTGAATGGGGAATATCCTCTTATCCGGCCTTTGTGGCAGTTCATATCAAAAAAGGAAAGATCGTCAAGGACAATGAGCTAGTCTGGAATCCCGACCTCCCCTTCACAGCAATGGACATTGAGCAATGGCTCAGCCTGAACGGACTGTATAACTTTGATATACAGCCGACCGGTCAGGAAAGTGAGCAATAGACAAAAAAGCCCGCCGGGCTTTTTTCAGTCTGTGATATATTCCTGCGGCTGGTCTGCCCAGAGGGTTTCCAGACGATACTGCTGCCGTGTTTCTTCGGTGAAGATGTGCACGATCACTTCGTACAGATCCACCAGCAGCCATGTGCTGTCACTGTCTCCTTCCACAGAACGGATATCATATCCGTTTTCCGCTGCCGCGTTCTGAACATAATCGCATAACGCGCCGGCATGGCGGAGATTGTTTGCCGTTACGATAATGAAATAATCCGTAAACGGGCTGACTGAAGTCATATCGATCACCACCATGTTTTTTGCCTGCTTTTCCAACAGTACTTTCTGTATAAGTTCCTTTAATTCAGACATGTATTCCCTCCTTTTCAAGGATGTATGCTTTTGCTTCTTCCAGCACCAGTTCTGCCCCTTTTTTCAGATCTTTGACAGCGAGTGCCGTTTCTTTTTCCGTATTGTATTTTCTGTTCGGTTCTATTTTATCCGCAATATAGAGTATCCTGTCCAGACTGCTTTTTCCGTCACCGAGCGTATGGTGCTCGATCGCCTTGAGTATTCTTTTATTGTATATGCCCATATTCTGCCTGATCCAGACCGGTGCGGTATAACTGTGCCATACATTCGGATTCAGATTCAGCGCTGCCGGATTCCAGACGGAGAGGAGTTTCTCCCCTTCTTCCGGCGTCCATTTTTTTGTTATGTCATGCAGGAACGAGGCAATGCGTGCCTCCTGCTGTTCCAGCCCGTGACACCGCGCAAGCATGCATGCGGTCTCCGCAACGCCGTATGAATGGATCTTCCGGCCGGGTTTGCACATATGGTCCAGCGTCTCTTCCAGATAATAACCTTCCGAAAAGAGAATATACGGAAGGCCCCATGCGGCAAGCCTG
>CACZPD010000195.1 GCA_902782955.1 uncultured Erysipelotrichaceae bacterium | reverse complement strand
GCCTCAATGTATTTAAACTCATATTCCTCATCCGTCATATTGTATTTGAGGATCGCCTGCTTTCTGGAAATGCGCAGCCTCAGGCCGGGAGGAAGCTCCGTTCCCTCCAGATAAATCGCAAGAAATGGTTTTCCCTCATCCAGCGCAAAGCTGATCTCATTCAACACAGCTTCACGAGGAGCGGACGAAGGTGTTAGCAGGACGACAAACACGGCGCAGTTGGATAACGCCTGTGCGATCTCATCTGACCATTCGTTGCCGGGCGTGATTCCTTCGTCATACCAGACATGGAATCCTGCATCGTTAAACCGTTTGATTTCCGCATAAACCTTGTCTTTGTCCAGACGCGCATAGCTTATGAAAATATATGGTTCATTCCCTCTGTATGCCGGATACGGAAGACGCCCTACTCCCGGAACAAGTTTTGTCTGCATAGCATTTCTATCTTCCATTATGATTCTCCTTCCTGCTTGCCGCGGCGGTTCTGATCTCCCGGAATTCGATAATGTGTTCGTTGAAACGTCAATAATTGTCTTTCGTGTATCGTTCTGCTTCACTGCCTCTTTTCCCATATATGATGACGGGACGTCCGAACGGAACCGGATCCCAGTACGGAAGGAAATGAAGCTCACTATAGCCGATTGCCCATGGTCCTATTGATGTAACGTTTTCGGGAATCGTAATACTTTGAAGATTTTCACAGCCGGAAAAAGCCCATGTTTCAATAGTTGTAACGCTGTCTGGGATTTTAATCTCACTCAATATGCAGTCCAGAAAGGCATCTGCTTCAATTGTCGTTACACTGTCGGAAAGCACATCCTTACCGACCACAGCTTCGAAAACGACTGACAGCCGATTTTCTTTACGCAGTCGGGTATATATACCACATCGACATAGTCGTCGCATTCGAACTTTGTCAAAGTTCCGTCTTCGATAATAAATATCTGCTCCGCCATATCGTTTTCCCTTAATCCAGCATATAGATACGAAGTCCGTCAAACTTCTTGATCAGTTTCAGCATACTGTTGAAGGGTTCGTAATCCTTTTTCTTTTCTTCCAGCGGAAGTTCCTCGTAATGTGCGCAGATCGCCTCCTTTGAAGGCTTTCCGTCCATTGCCAGCTTATGCATGCGAAGCTGTTCCCTCAGTGCTTTTCTTGCTGTTTTTTCATCTCCGTACTGACTGAGCATTCCTTTCGGAAGTTCAGCCGTTTCATAGAGATCACCGCTTTTCCATCCCATTGAGATATGCTCCCTGATCCAGCGTTCGTGCTCCATCGGCGCGAAGACCGCGATCTGTTCATCCGTGAACCTTGTAACCATCCTGTAGTCCACCGGACGGTCTGTATAAAAGCAGTCCAGCGCATCAAGATACCGGCCGAAACTCTTCGCCTGATTGATATTGGAGAGCTGGTATTCCAAAGACAGTTCCTCAAAAGCCTGCTCAAGTACTTCTGTCGGTACATCACGCTCCTTTCCCTGATAGGAATACCTGGCATTCAGGGCAACCGCGAAATCGTACAGATGCAGGAAATTGCTGGAGGAAAGGTATGTGTGCTTGCTCTTCCGGTCGACCGTCGTTGTACTTGGCACGACCGTCAGCGGAATATTTGATGTATCCACGATTTTTTCGATATCTCCGGAGAAGCGTTCTTCTTTTTCCGCCATATCCGAATACGCTTTAAGTCGCGGGGCTTTCCCGGTTTCTCCGTTTTTCTCCCACGCACGGTATTCCAGTTTGAAACGGTCGATTTTCTCCTGCTCATCCCGGTCATAATAGTAGATCGCACGGATCGCGTTATCCGAGAAGTCGAAGGATGCCGCCATCGGGTGAAGCTCTGTGCGGGAGTTCCGGCCATAAGCCGTCCGGTCCCAGCATTGCAGTTCGTCGCACAGCATCAGCATCCACGCAAGCGGATGTATCTCCATACGCAGCGGTTCTTTCGCATTTTCAGCTTTATAAAATGAGATTGCGAATTTATAGAGGCTGTTGTGCAGCAGGATCGCTGTCAGCGCGTCCACATGCTTTTCCGTAACAGCATCGATCCCGATAGAATTCACGATTTCCCGATAGAGTCTCACAGAACTGAAATAGGCATGATCCAGGAAGTAGCCGAAGGCATTCGGAGCGATCGGTTTCGTGTGGATCTTTTCCAGCATATATTCCAATGTGAAATCGTAGGCTTCCCCGAGTTTTTCCGTAATACCGAAGGCAAATAATTCCTCGGTAGTATCAAATGATCTTCCGTATAATTCTTCAAAATGCTTCTTCGCTTCTTCACCGAGCGCTGTTATTGCATCGACATTATGGTAGGCAATATAAAGGCTGTCCTTGCCTCTTTTCGCACCCGCAACCTCGTAGTAACTCATGACCTGCTCGAAAGGCAGTTCAAAAGGATATCCGATGTCGTGGAAAAGCGCAGTCAATCCCCAGTATTCCAGGAAGCAGCAGGCAGCCGCATGGTCTGCCGTTTCATTTGCGTCATCAGGATCAAAACCGTAAAATTTCTTGAATGCTTTCCGGTATGCGCCATTGGATTCGTAGATCGCAAGTCCGAGTGCAAATACATAAACCGAATGGGAATAGTGATCACGGTGCTTCATGAGCAGGGAACTTCCGTTAGCCTCAAATTCCGAGAGAAGTTCCACCATCTTCTTTGATTTTCCGTAATGCCCGAAAAACATTTCCAGATAGCAGTAATAAATCGTATAAGCATCTTCAGCCACCCCGGAATCAATGAATTTTTCCAGTTCCCTCTCGAGACACAGGCGGTTGATGTCCATCTGGAGGTTATAGGAAATCTGATTGGGCAGAAGGCTTGTCCCAAGATACTTCCCGTGTTCTTTCTGAGAAGCTTCTTGATCCGGATCAAAAGCCAGACCTTCACATCTTTCATGAAGGAAGCGAAGTGCCAGAGCCTTCAGACCGAAGTCAGAGGTTTTATAATGTTTGTCAGGCTGCACGGGACCGCATCCCCTGCCGAAGAAAGCCTCATTCATTGTCCGCATCTGTTTCACTGCTGTATATGCCATAATCATTCTCCTTTCCTGACATACAAAAAGTTCAATATCGGAATTCGAAATATCCATTATTCTGCAGAGATGTTAATAACACCCTTTGTCGTTTTATGATCCGATTTACATATTGAACCGCTGTCTGAATTATTCCCGGCCTCAGTTTGTGCCGGATTATTCTCTTCATCCGGCTTAAATATCGTTTTGATATTGTTTTATCAATGCAATCAGCTGTCTGTACTATTATTTATTATCTTACACATATCGGATATTTTACAGTAGCAAACAAACTTCGATGATCTTTACCTTTTTTATTCTATGTTTTTACTGAGTAAAGTGTGTGCATCGTAAAAAGGATCGAGTTCCGCCTTTCAATATCCGCCATGAAGTCACGCATGATCCTTGCAAACAACAAAGATACAACGATTTCTCTTAAAAGACAGAAAACCCTGCAGACCGGTTTTCGATCCGTTCAGCAGGGTCTCTTTTTATGATTTTGTATCTGTTTTAATCACTCATATTCGATCGTCGCACTCGGTTTCGGTGTCAGATCATACAGACATCTGTTTACACCGGGTACTTCCGTTGTGATTCTCTTTGTGATGTGCTGCAGGAGATCATACGGCAGATCCTCAACTGTTGCTTCGATAGCATCTGTTGTATTGACTGCACGGATGATAACGAGATAGTCAAACGTTCTCTTTCCATCCCTGATGCCTGTGGACTTGAAATCCGGAACGACTGTGAAGTACTGCCAGACTTTTCCTTCAAGACCGTTCTTCGCAAATTCTTCTCTCAGGATCGCGTCGGATTCACGCACGCATTCGAGTCTGTCGCGTGTGATCGCGCCCGGGCAGCGTACTGCAAGACCCGGACCCGGGAACGGCTGACGAAAGACCATGTTGTCCGGAAGTCCCAGTGCCTTGCCGACTACACGTACTTCATCCTTGTAGAGCAGCTTGACCGGTTCAACCAGTTCCATTTCCATTTCCTGCGGCAGGCCTCCGACATTGTGATGTGCCTTGATGCCCTTTTCGCTTTCCAGGATATCCGGATAGATCGTTCCCTGTGCGAGGAAATGAATGCCTTCCAG
>CACZPD010000194.1 GCA_902782955.1 uncultured Erysipelotrichaceae bacterium | reverse complement strand
CTGGTAATGTGGCTTGTCTATTATGTATCGATCTCAACAGTAGGTACAGCATGTACAGACTGGGTCAATGACGGCGTATTCGGTGATGGTTTCTATCTGTTCGGCAACGGACGGGATGCATATACCGAAGCTATGAACGATTATTATGCGGCTAATATTTTTACGGATGAAGTGAAAGCGAACGTTGATCAGGCTGCTGCGGCAGGCATTACAGGCGCTGAAGATATCCAGGCTGCGATCATCGAAGGCGATTATGAAGCTTTTGATGAAGCATATGATTTCTATGGTTCCGAACTGGATGAAAAAGCCGATGGTGCCTACAGCATTTCCGAAATAGTGGATACAGCTCTGGAAGCAGAAGATGTTCCTGCGAATGAAGATTTCGGCAAATGGGTACCCGGTCTTCCGGTCGTACTGGAAAACTTCCTGGATTCAGTCGGATGCGCTGAGATCGTAAAGAGCCTCGTGCTTGACGGTATCGTTGCAGGTGTAGGTGCAGTACTGGGATTCGTCCCGCAGATGCTCGTTCTCTTCCTGTTCCTTGCTTTCCTGGAATCCTGCGGATATATGGCAAGAATCGCGTTTGTCATGGACAGACTGTTCCGTAAATTCGGACTCTCCGGAAAGAGCTTCATACCGATCCTGATCGGAACAGGATGCGGCGTTCCCGGTATTATGGCTTCACGTACGATCGAAAACGAACGTGACCGCCGTATGACGATCATGACGACAACGTTCATTCCTTGCGGAGCGAAACTGCCGATCATCGCCCTGATCGCCACTGCGCTCTTCCATGGTTCATCCCTGATCGCGACATCCGCTTATTTCCTCGGACTGGCCGCAATCATCATTTCGGGCATCATTCTGAAGAAAACAAAGATGTTCGCAGGAGAACCGGCACCGTTTGTTATGGAACTGCCTGCATATCACTGGCCGACTGTCGGAAATATCCTGCGTTCGATGTGGGAGCGCGGATGGTCCTTCATCAAGAAAGCCGGAACGATCATTCTTCTTTCCTCTATCGTGATCTGGGCAGGATCCAAGTTCGGTCCGTCAGGATTCAACGCGGAACTGGAACTGGAAGAATCCTATCTCGGTATGTTCGGTGACGCCGTCAAATGGATCTTTGCGCCGCTTGGCTTCGGAAACGTCAAAGCAGCAGTCGCAACCATCATGGGACTTGTTGCGAAGGAAGAAGTTGTCGGTGTATTCGGTGTACTCGATTTTGAAGGTCTCACCCAGCTGGCAGGATATTCCTTCCTGGCATTCAATCTTCTGTGCGCTCCATGCTTTGCAGCAATCGGTGCCATCAAGCGTGAAATGAACAGCGCAAAATGGACATGGTTCGCGATCGGCTATCAGTGTGCCCTTGCCTATGTCGTTGCGTTCATTATCTACCAAATCGGATCTGTACTGACAGGGTCCGGCAATCTGTTCGGTGCGGTACTGGCACTTCTGGCAGTCATCGGCATCGTCTGGCTGCTGATCAGACCGTATAAGGAATCCGTCAAACTGGAAACAGTGATTTCCAAAGGATAATAGTTTCACAACGGTAAAGATGAATAAATCAGCTGTCATTTACAGGCAGCTGGTTTTTTTACTGATGTGATTGCGGGAAAAAATGATAAGATAATAGTTGACCGGAGGAATACCACATGTTTGATGAAAACAAAAAGATATTTGGTTTCGATATTTTTGATGCTTCGTTCCTGATTCTGCTTGCCGCAAAAGCTTTCGGGTTTCTGAAACATTCATGGCTGTTTGTCCTGATACCTGTTTTTATTAAATTGTTTCTCCGTTTCGGCAGAAGCTGGATTGAAACAGCTGCCGAAGATATTCTGAGCGCAAAAAGGAAAAGGGATTACGCATCCGCCGCGTCACCGGAAATGCATGACAATACGGAGATCCTGGATGTAGTCACCGAAGAAATGGAAAAGGAATATATAGAGAAAAAAGAGACCGGTCAGGAATCCTGATTGGTTTTTTAGATTGTGGGAATAGGGGGGGTATTCATGATAACGCTGAAGAAAGTATGCGATGATGACAGGGAACTGCTGTTCAATCTGAATCAGAAATATCTGTATGAAATGACTAATTACTATGATGATGAACCGGATGAAAACGGGATCCTGCATTATGGGTATTTTGACGCGTATTTTTCCGATCCGATGCGTTCCGCTTATCTGATAAAAAACGATGATACCCTCTGCGGGTTCCTGATGCTGCATCCATACTCATATTTCGGGAATACGACAGATCATGTGCTGGCAGAATTTACCATCTTTCCCATGTACCGCAGGCAGAAACTGGCTTCCGAAGCGGTAAAGATTCTTTTTGATACATTCCCGGGAAGATGGGAGATCAAATATAACGAAAAAAACACCGCCGCAAAGTATTTCTGGAATCAATGCACACAGTGTTTTAAACCGGACCGGATCGCGTACAGCGATACGGAAACGGTTCTTGTTTTTACTGTCGATCAGACAACCTTATCACAAGGTCTTCCTGCATGAAGCGCAGAGTGATGCCTGCCATTTCCCCAAGACTTCCTTTCAAGGCTGTCAGAACTGAACAGAAGGGATCCTCCTGGATCTCTTTTTTTCTTTCCGGCAGCAGCTGGTTTCGGCAGGCTTTGAGATATTTGCGGTAGAGGTTCATAATGCCTTCTTTTTCAGACGCGGACACTGCTGTGAACGCAGATGATAAAGAATCGTACATAAACCGCATCTGCGCGCTGTCTGATTCGCTGAGACGCCGCTGCATCTCTGTGTTATTGATCTGCAGCGGTCTGCTCTGGATCAGTGCATGTGTGTCTGTCATGTACAGATGCGTGATCAGATGCGGGGCATGTACCGGCATATCCGAGATCCATTCATGCAGTGTGCCGTCATGCATCATGAGCGGGAGATGCTGATGGCCGCTGAAGCATATACGTACATTGTATTTTTTCAGCAGGGGAAGAAGTTCCGGATTCTGTATGCAGTAATGTGAATCCATGATATGTTCACGGTCTGTCAGAACACTGTGATGGGTCAGGAAGACAATATGTCTTTCCCGCTCCCGCAGATTCTGAAGAATGGTTTCGAGCCATGTGAGTGTTGATGCGGAAAATCTGCCGCAGATCCTGCCGTCAGCGGAATCATCCATGGCGAGAAATGCCGTATTTCCGATTTCCGTCATAAAGCTGTTCCCATCCGGCTCTTTTATGTTTTCACCAATAAGAGGGAAGTAAATCTTCCTGTATTGTTCCCGTGTGCACCGGTCATAATCATGATTGCCCGGTACAGGAATAACTGCAATGCCTGATTCTTTCAGCTTGTACAGTTTATTCTTCAGAATAATGCTCTGCGCATCCGTTCCTGAATTAGTGTTGTCTCCCAGCATGATAAAAACATCCGGTTTCATCCGCAGGACCGCATCCATCAGTTCATCGGTCAGATTCTCGATCATGGACATCTGCGGGATAATGGGATTCAGCGTTTTATCATTCTTTTTGAAATGCAGATCAGATGTTATGACTGCATGGAAAAGTTCATCATTTGCCATCTGTCTTCATCCTATCACAGTTTTCTTCCTTTAAATAAAACGTTATAATTAAAATGTTTTATGAATATGCACGAATAAGTTGCTTTTTAGTACAAAAAACTGATAAAGTATTTAATGAGGTGTAAATATTATGGATTGGAAAACATTACCTGGATTTGAAGAAAAATATGCGAAAGTAAGTGTAAAGACGCATAAGACTTTTGATGGAAAAGTCATTGAAGTGCTGTATGGCGCAAAGGATGCGGATGGAAATCCCGTCATGCCTAAGGAAGTCGGCACAGACGGTGCCGGAAGATGGTTCGGTATTGAAACAAACGGTGAATACCGTATGTTCTCACTGACACGTCCTGCATGCGACGGAGGAACAACCGAATACGGAACATCCCATAACGAAACAGCGCTTGAAGATATGGAGAACGACATTCGTGCCAAAGTCGAACTGGCAAAGCAGATCGAAAACGCTGATGACGATGAATTCGACGGACTGATCGAAAAGTGGAACGCCATCGAAAACTGGGGCACACCGCGTGAAAAGAATCTTGAAGAAAGAAAAGACCATGCTCTGAACAGACATGAAACACGCAAGGCGGAAGAAAACGGCAACAAAGAAAAGAAGCTGAAACTTCTGGAAGAAGCGAAGTCCTATGTCAATTCCACAGAATGGAAGAAAGTAGCTGAAGTCTTCAAGGCTCTGGAAGAAGAATGGAACGAGATCGGACATGCCGGTGTTGAGAACAATGCGCTCTGGAAGGAATTCAAGAATGCGCAGAGAGAATTCAATGCAAACCGCAGAAACTATTTCGCTAACCTGGATGAGATCCACGAAAAGAGTGCTGAAGTCAAGAAAGAACTGATCGAAAAAGCAAAAGAACTCAGCGAGAACGTCAAGAGCTGGAAGAATACAAGCGAAGAGATGAATCTCCTGATGGATAAGTGGAAAGAAGCAGGTTCCGCAGGCCGTGAACTGAATGACAAGCTGTGGGATGAATTCAATACGATCCGTAAATCCTTCTTCGATGCAAGAAAGCAGTTCTTCAATGAGAGAAACGCTGAATTCAAGAAGAGTTCCGAAGCGAAGAACAGCATCATCGAGCAGGCTAAGGAAATCGTTGCGGCCAACGACTTCTCCAAGCAGGTCACAGATGTCATGAAAGATCTGGACAAGAAGTGGAAAGAAGCAGGCTATTCCGGAAAAGACAGCAACGACAAACTCTGGGAAGAGTTCAAGAACATCAAGGAAAAATTCTGGGACGGCAAACACGCTGATACACAGAAGCGTTTCAAGGAAGTTCTCGCCCGCAAGGAATCCCAGGTAGATACGATCAAGGAAGAAGTTAACCGTCTTGAAGAACAGGTATTCGAGACAGACAATCTGGATGTTGTACACTCGATCGAACGCCGTATCCGTGAAAAGAAGGATACAATTGAAAAAACAAAAGCAGATATTGAAGATCTGAAGAAGAGAATCGATGAAGAGGAAGCTGAATAAGCTTCCTTTTTTCAGTACGTATGGAAAGTGTAATCATGTATAATGAACACAGAGAGAAAAACAGCTGACGGAATCATGTCACGCTTTTAAAAGGAGAGCATAATGAAAAACTATCTTACAATAGACGTAGGCGGAACAAACATCAAATATGCGGTAATGAACGATGAAATCGAAATAATTGAAAAGGGCGAAGTAAAAACGCCCCGTGACAGTCTCGGGAGCTTCATTGATGAGATTGCAGGGATCTATGAGAATTTCCGTGATCGTGATATCCAGGCTGTCTGCATGAGCGCACCCGGCAGGATCGATTCAAAGAACGGCTATTTCTATACCAGCGGCGCACTTGGATATATCAGCGGGATCAATCTGGCAGATGAACTGAAAGACAAGATCGATGTTCCTTTCTGCGTTGAAAATGACGCCAAGGCAGCGGCACTTGCGGAATTGTGGAAAGGATCCATGAAAGGCTATGAAAGCGGTTCGGTCATTACACTGGGAACAGGTATCGGCGGTTCCGTGATCATCGGCGGCAAACTGATCCGCGGCAACACATTCGCGGCAGGTGAATTCTCCGGTATCAGCCAGGACTGGGCAGCCCCGTACGCAAAAGGGCACAGCTGGGCTTCCTGCGGCAGTACCAATGCCCTTGTCGGTCTCTATGCGGAAAAGAAGGCAGTCCATGTGGATGAAGTTGACGGACGCATGTTCTTTGAAGCTGTCAACAACGGTGAAGAGGATGCGCTTGAAGTCCTGGATGTATTCTGCGACGGTCTCGTCAGCGGCATCATGTCTCTTCAGCTGATCCTGGATGTACAGAGATTCTCATTCGGCGGCGGTATCTCCAAACAGCCGATCCTGATGGAAACCATAAACCGCAAGCTCGATGAAGTGTTTGAAGAACTGGAAGGCAAAACACCAGCTTCGAGACCGGAAGTTGTTGCGTGCACATTCGGAAATGATGCGAATATGATCGGCGCTTTATATCACTATCTCTACGAAATGTAAAAAAACAGGCATTGCCTGTTTCAGAAGTAAGTCTTTACCGAGAGTACCTGCCCGAGAATCTTTACGGGCAGGTTTTTGATTTCCTGCGGAGAAAAGTAACGGTTTTCCACATCGGGACTGGCAGCTTCCAGTATCATCATGCGGTTTTTATATACAACACGCTTTACCGTGACTTCATCACCGATCAGCACAACACCGATCTGTCCGCTTTCCAGTACTGAGGTCGTGCGCACAAGTACAAGGGATCCGTCCATGATGCCGATGCCGCTCATGGAATTCCCTTCAACTTTCAGATAGTAATCTGCCCGGCGGCAGTCATCCAGGGAAGCTTCTTCTTCGCCTAGATAGTTTTCTTCGGCGAAAAGATCGTATCCGGCTTTGACATATCCGATAACCGGAAGTTTTGCGGCAGGATCCATGCCTTTCAGCAATGGTTCAACGTTATATCCGACCAGTTTTGACAGCTTTTCGGCAGTCTCCGCGGATATTTTGCGGATCTGTCCGCTGCTCCATCTCTGTGTCGTGGAGCGGGCAAGACCAAGCCGGCGGGCAAGTTCAGCGTCGCTGATTCCCGTCTTCTTTTTATAATCATTTATGATATCCATCAATTCCATAGCTTAATTGTACGTTTTATGCGCATATATTGCAAATGATTATCTGTTCCTGTTGCACGATCAGACAATAAGTTTAACCGGCTGGTCTTCCGGGGGAAGTATGGTTTCCATCAGGAATCCTTCGCGTACACCGTATTCACTGGAAAGGATCGTCCGGATCCCGAAACTCCGGCATACCGCACACAGCATTGCCAGTCCGGGTGTAAAAACCGGTCTGCGGGCAGAACCGACGTTACTCCTGACAGCTTCCTGTGCGTCTGCATCATTATGGATCAGTTTATCGTAAAGGTCATAAGCATAACTTACATCTCTGCTTCTGCCGGACCCGTACAGAGCACGGATGACTTTCGCAAGCGCCCTGGCTGTGCCTCCTACCGCAAGCAGAACGTCCTGATCCGGCATCTGCGGATGCCGTATGCGGTAGGCTTTCAGCATTTCCGCGCTGGCTTTGTAAGCGTCTGTTTCATTTTTCAGGCGCACGCAGCCAAGCGGCATGGAAAAGGAATCAGTCTTCTCATAATGCCGGAAAGCAAGCAGTTCCGTGCTCCCGCCGCCGATATCGATCATCAGGCCGCTTTCCGCATCCGTATCAAGACATGTTCCCCTGTAACTGTAAAAAGCTTCTTCTTCGCCGCTCAGTATCTGCAGACTGAGACCTGTTTCACGGACAGACCGGATCAGTTCATCGCTGTTGTTGATACCGCGGGCAGGCGCAGTAACAAATCCCCGGATCAGGCTGACATCATTTTTGTGAAAATCCGAAAGGGCATTTCTTATGGATTCACAGGCCTTACCGATCCCTTCAGGTTCCATATGCGAATCATGGATATAGGAAACAAGATGCACCGGATCGGAATGATGGGAAACTATTCTGAGTCTGCCGTTTTCTGATTCATAAATAACATGGACGATCGTATTCGATCCGACGTCGACAATTCCGTAACGCATCATGGCACTACCTCCGTTTTAATCATTATAAACAACAGAAACTGCTGTAAAGCAGGCTTTTGAAAAAAGAACGGAAAATACAGACTGTAATGCTATAATAATTAACAGAAGATTCAGGAGGATGATCATGTATAAACGTGTATTGCTGAAACTGAGCGGGGAAGCGCTCTCGGGCGACGGAAATAATCTGAGCCCGGCCGTGCTGAAAGATCTCGCAAAAGAAATAAAAGAAGTAGCTGACCTGGGCGTCCAGATCGCCATCGTTGTCGGCGGCGGAAACTTCATCCGAGGAAAGATGTCCGCTGAGATGGGCATGGAAAGAAACCAGGCGGATTATATGGGCATGCTGGCAACAGTCATCAATGCGCTGGCGATTCAGTCAGCCCTGGAATCTGAAGGTGTATCCACAAGGGTGCAGACTTCCATTGAAATGAGACAGGTTGCTGAACCGTTCATTCTGCGCAGGGCACTGCGTCATCTGGAGAAAGGCCGTATCGTCATTTTCGGCGGCGGTACAGGAAGCCCGTATTTCTCCACAGATACAACGTCGGCATTAAGGGCCAGTGAGATCAAG
This sequence comes from uncultured Erysipelotrichaceae bacterium, assembly GCA_902782955.1. The sequence goes on along the minus strand of CACZPD010000194.1, from coordinate 3,148 downwards.
GCAGACGTGATCCTTATGGCCAAAAACGGCGTAGACGGTGTTTATTCCGCTGATCCGAAGAAGGATCCGACAGCGACCAAGTATGACCAGCTGACATATATGGACCTTCTTGAAAAAGGACTCCAGGTCATGGATTCCACCGCTACAAGCATGTGCATGGACAATCATATGGAACTTGTCGTATTCAATATGAACGAAAAAGGGAATATAATGAGAGCTGTCAAGGGAGAAAAGATCGGAACGATCATTAAAGGAGAGAAATAATTATGGCTTATGAGATTGTTGCTGCAAGCGAGAAGAAAATGATGAAAGAGATCGACCGTCTGGTAAATGATCTCAATACAATCCGCACCGGGCAGGCAAACGCCGCCATGCTGAACCGCATCGAAGTCAACTACTACGGATCACCGATGCCTCTGAACCAGATCGCTTCCATTTCTGTACAGGAAGGAAGAACCCTGGTGATCAAACCGTTTGATCCATCTTCACTGAAGGAAATCGAGAAGGCCTGCCACGCTTCCGATCTCGGTATTGCGCCGCAGAATGACGGTACAGTAGTACGTATGACTGTTCCGCAGCTGACTGCAGAGACACGTAAGGAAATGACAAAAAAGGTTTCCAAATACGCAGAGGAATCCAAAGTGCAGATCCGCAATATCCGCCGCGATGCCAACGCTTTTGTCAAGAAAGACAAAACGATGGATGAAGACAATCAGAAGGACGCCCAGGAAGATATCCAGAAGCTGACGGATAAGTACATCAAGAAAATTGATGAGATCGCCAAGGCAAAATCCGCTGAAGTAATGAAAGTATAAGACCCGGAAACGGGTTTTTTACTTTTGGAATCTCCTTTTTTACCGCAATCGTTTATAATAGTTTATATGATTGATAACAATGAGAAAAAATGCAGACATCTTGCTGTCATTATGGACGGCAACGGAAGATGGGCGAAAGCACAGGGCAAACCGCGTACAGCCGGTCATATGGTCGGCGCGGATAATGTCCGTACGATCGCAATCGCAGCCGCTGAAATGGGCGTAGAATATCTGACGCTTTATGCTTTTTCAACGGAAAACTGGAAACGGTCAAAAGATGAAGTGAGTTATCTGATGAAGCTTCCTGCGATATTCTTTAAAAAATATATGAAGGAATTCCTGGACAGGGGCTTCCGTATCCGGATCATCGGCGAAATGGATGATCTTCCTGAAAGTACGGCAGCTGTTCTGAAGGAAGCGGAAATGGAATCGGAAAAGAACACGGGGCTTTCACTGAACATCGCCATGAACTATGGTTCGCACCGTGAGATCCTGCTTGCCGCAAAAGCGTACGCTGATGATTATAAGAAAGGTATTGCCGGAGATCTCGATGAGGAACTTTTCGAATCATATCTGATGACCAGGGATATGCCGCCGGTGGATCTTCTGATCCGTACAAGCGGTGAAATGAGAATTTCCAATTATCTGCTCTGGCAGATCGCATACGCAGAACTGGAATTTGTTCCGGAAAGCTGGCCGGAATTTACTCCTGCTGTTCTGAAGCGCTGTCTGGATGAATTCGAGAACAGGGACCGCAGATTCGGAGGCGTTAAGAATGTCTAAAAAAATGGTGATCAAAATACTTACAGCGTTTCTCATGCTTGCGATATTTGTACCGCCGTTTGTCCTTGGCGGCATCTGGCTGAAAGTCCTGCTGGGCATCATCGGACTGCTTGTCGCCTGTGAGATCGCAGCCCTCGAGGACCGCAAGTTTCATCCGGTCATCATCCTGCTTCTTTTCGCGTACTTCTTATGCTGTATCCTTCTGCCGGCTGACTGGTTTATGATCCTGAACTGCATCGCGGTTCCCGTCCTGTTCAGCATTAAACTCTTTACGGATGCGATCGAAACCGACGCGATTCCTTATCATTTTCTGCTGATGTTCATCTGCGGGATCTCCCTGCAGACCGTTCAGCAGATCTATGGACTGGAAGGCCCGCATTTTATTGCCATCTATATCGGCATGGCGTCTTTTATGTGTGATACTGCCGCCTATTTTTTCGGTGTTACTTTCGGCAAGCACAAGATGAGCCCTAAGGTTTCTCCGAACAAGACATGGGAAGGGGCTGCAGGCGGTTATATAGCAGGTTTGGCCGCATCTTTGATCTTTGGACTCCTGCTTATAAAAGCATTTCCGAAAAACCTGATCATTACAGCCAGCATTATTCTGCCGTTTGTCTCACAGATCGGTGATCTCAGCTTCAGCCTGATCAAACGGAGATTCAAGATCAAGGATTTCAGTTCCATTTTCCCGGGACACGGCGGAATGCTTGACAGAATAGACAGTTTTGTATTCTGTCTTCTGGTCATCAGGGTGCTGATGATCATCTGGAGGATCATATGAAAAAACTCGTTTTGCTTGGTGCCAGCGGTTCGATCGGACTGCAGACGATCGATGTTGTTCTGCAGCATCCATCCGATTTCACCATTACCGGTATCGGTGTCGGACGGAATATTCCCGTGCTGAAAGATATCCTTTCAAAAATCGATGTGAATTTCGTTTCCGTCCAGGAAGAAGAAGCCGCTTCTGAGCTGAAAAAAGAATTCCCGCATATCTCTTTTTTTCATGGAGATGACGGCTTAATAGAAGTTTTAAAACAGTCTGACTATGATGTACTGGTCAATGCACTGGTTGGATTTACCGGTTTTCTGCCGACGCTGTATGCCATAGAACATGGGAAAGATGTTGCTTTGGCCAATAAGGAAACACTTGTTGTCGGCGGTGAACTGATCAAAAAAGCGTTAAAAAAGCACGGACGCAACCTGTATCCGATCGATTCGGAACACAGCGCGATATTCCAGTGCCTGCAGGGCAGCCGGCGCAGTGATCTGAAAAAACTGATCATTACCGCTTCAGGAGGATCATTCCGCAAACTGTCACGGGAACAGCTGAAGGATGTAACAGTTGAACAGGCGCTTGCCCATCCGAACTGGTCTATGGGCGCAAAGATCACCATCGACAGCGCGGATATGATGAATAAAGGTTTCGAGGTCATTGAAGCACACTGGCTCTTTGATGTTGATTACGATGATATCGAAGTCATCATGCACGATGAATCCGTGATTCACTCCATGGTTGAATTCAGGGACCGTTCCGTCATTGCGCAGATGGG
>CACZPD010000193.1 GCA_902782955.1 uncultured Erysipelotrichaceae bacterium | reverse complement strand
AGCTTCATGGAGAAGAACGCGATCAGCAGGGCTACGCCGACACCGACCACAAGGCCGATCATGAGGCCGAGCCATGCGCTTCCGGTAGCGTAACTGCCGAGAATACCTGCGAGGGCGCCGAATGTCATAATGGATTCGACCGCGATATTTACGATGCCCGCGCTGGCTGTAATGAATGCCGCAATACTTGCGAACAGGATCGGAGTGGCAAGACGGATCGCCGTCAGGAGAAAATTCATTGTGAACAATGATGAAAATATACTACTTAACATCTTTCTTCAAACCCTCCTTTAACAACATCTTCTCTCTGAATCCTCTCAGGAAGTACTGTGAAGAGATCAGAAGAATGATAATACCTTCTACGATTGCAACAATTTCAGACGGTACGGAAGTATCCGAGAAGTACAGCACGTTGGCACCTTGTTCGAGATATTTGATCAGGAATGAAGCCACGACAATGCCGATCGGGTTATTCCTTCCCAGCATCGCCAGCAGCATTCCCGAGAAACCGATTCCGGTTACTGTTTTATCAGGCTGATAGAAAGAGCTCTGTGTCAGCAGCTGGATGGCACTTCCTGTTCCGGCCATAACACCGGCTATTGCGGCTGTAATGATCGCGAGCTTGAATGCGGAGATACCGGAGTATTCCGCGAATTTCGGATTGGCTCCGGCCAGACGCATCTGGTAGCCGAGCTTTGTTTTGAACATGACCAGATAGAGTATGATCGTCACAATGATCAGCAGGATGAAGGCCGGTGAGATCCGCAGAGGCTCATACAGATATTTGATCTTCGCTGTCGGCAGATAGTCTTTTGAACCGATCGTGGAAGTCGTCTTGGTAAGCAGGAAAGTACGGATCAGATACATGGAAATACCCGCATAGATGGAGTTCAACATCAGGGATGCAACCATTTCATTTGTCCCGAATTTCGCCTTCAGGAAGGAAGGTATGATCATCAGGACTCCGCCTGTCACTGCCGCTGCCAGGACGCAGAGGATCGGATGCAGGAAGCCGCTTGTTGTAATGGAACTGCAGGCAACTGCCGCGACCGATACACCGGAGATAATATAGATACCTTCAGCACCGAGGTTGAACGCGCCGGATTTAAAGAGGATACCGGCCGCAAGACCTGCGAATGCATATGGTATGAAGCTTTCAATGACTGCGCCGAAATACCTTCTCTTGGATAACGGTCCTGTCAGGATCGTAAAGAATGCGTTGACCGGGTTCTTGCTGATCAGGCAGAGTACCAGGAATGTGATAACAAGCGCGATCAGAAGGGCGCACAGAAGCTTGACCGCATCGAACACTCTCGGATTGGTGATAGAGAGATTCAGTTTCTTTTCCTTTTTAGTCATTTAAGGCACCTCCTATCTCCTCCGCTGTCTGTTTCTTGGCACCGAGCATGTACATACCGAGACTGGATTCATCGATATGGCTTGCGTCCGGGAAGTAACCTGCGATCTGTCCGTCAAACATGACGATCAGTCTGTCCGCAAGGTCAATGACTTCATTGAGATCCGCTGATACAAGCAGGATGCCGGCTCCGGCATTTCTGAGCTCGATCAGTTTATGATGCACGAATTCAGCACTTCCGATATCGATACCGTGTGTCGGCTGTTCCGCGATCATGAATTCCGGCTTGGTATTGTACTCTCTCGCAACGACGACTTTCTGAATATTACCGCCGGAGAGGGAACCGACTGTCGTCTTGTTGGAATCTGTCTTTACCGCAAACGTTTCGATCAGATGATCCGCGACTTTGTCGATCGCTGCCTGGTCCATGAATACCTTGCCGTTGATATCTTCTCTCTCATAATATGTGGAAATGATGTTGTCTGAGATCGGAAGCTTGCTGGCTGTTCCGTCGCCCATTCTGTCTTCCGGAATATATGCCATCTTCAGGTCACGGCGCTGCTTGATGCTCATGTTGGAAGCCTCAGTTCCGTTGATGGTGATCGTCCCGGTGAACTTCGTCTTTTCAAGACCTGTAATGCAGTTGACCAGGTCTCCCTGTCCGTTGCCTTCAACACCGGCAACGCCCAGGATCTCGCCCTTCTTGACAGCGAAGGATACATGATCCAGAACCGGCTTGCCGTTCATTTCCATGTACAGGTCGTCGACCACAAGCGCCTTCTTGTTTTCGAAGTTCTCATGTGTCTTGTACTTGTCCATGTCATTATCCAGGTCTCTTCCGATGATCAGGCTGGTCAGCTGTTCCATCGTCAGTTCGTCGTTCCGGTATGTTCCCTTGGATATACCGTTGCGGATGACGGAGATCCGGTCGGAGATCTTCTTGACCTCTTCCAGTTTATGGGAAATAAACAGGATCGTATGTCCCTGTTCCTTGAATGACCGCAGCTGAACGAATAACTGTTCCGTTTCCTGCGGCGTCAGGACAGATGTCGGTTCATCCAGAATGATCAGTTCTGCGTCACGATATAATGTCTTCAATATTTCAACTTTCTGTCTCTTGGCAACAGAAAGTGTTGAAACCAGGGCCGTAACATCCAATTCGAAACCATATTTGTCAGATAATTCCTGTGTCTTCTTCGTCGCTTCTTTCTTGTTGATAAAAATACCCTTCTTCGGTTCATCACCCAGAATGATATTGTCTACGATACTGAAAGAAGGTATCAGCATAAAATGTTGATGCACCATGCCGATACCGGCTTTGATCGCATCCATAGAGCTGGAAAAATGTGTTTCCTGTCCCTTGTAGGTGATCGTTCCGCTCGAAGGCGCTTCGATGCCGAAGATCATTTTCATCAGTGTGGATTTCCCGGCGCCGTTTTCTCCTACAATGGAATGGATCTCACCTTTTTCGAATTCCATGTTAATGTCCCGGTTCGCAACAGTTCCATTCGGATAAACTTTTGTGACCTGTTCAAGTTTTAGGATGGTTTCCGCCATATCCTTTTCCCCCTTCTAATGATAGAAAAGTTATGTTCCGCCGAAAAAGGCAGAACATAACTTTTCTGGTTTGATTCGATTAATTATTCAACTCTGTTAGCGTTCAATAATTCCGGCCATTCCTTGTCGTAGTCAGTCATTTCGAGTGTATCTTTGACTTCTACTTCACCGGAAGCGACTTTAGCAAGAGTATCAGCTACTTTTGCTCTGACTTCTTCCGTTGTGTTAGCCATATAGTAATCATTTTCAGCAAGGCCTACACCATTGAGTGCGATACCCCAGGCTTCAGCTTTTCCGACTTTGTCTTTGTATGTGCCGTCTTTAACCATGCCGCATACAGACTTGAACGCAACGTTCGTGTTCTTGAGAGCAGATGTCAGAATTGTGTTTGCCCATTCCGGCTTTGTCTCTGCGAACTGTAAGTACTGGTCCTGGTCAACGCCGATGCACCATACATCGTCATGCTGTGAGCAAGCTTCGATAACGCCGTTTCCTAAGCCGCCGGCAACCTGCCAGATAACGTCAGCGCCTTTGTCGATCATAGCGTTTGTAACTTCTTTACCTAAGTCTGTGTCTGTGAATGAACCCGGATAGGAGACAACATACTTAACGCCCTTGTCAGCGAGTACCTGAACATAACCGGAGATGAACTGGTTCATAGCCTGGTTGTCCATACCAACAACGACACCAACTGTTCCTGTCTTTGTCATTTCAGCGGATAATGTACCTACAACATATCCCAGATCATCGAGAGCCCAGTTAACGCAGTAGCAGTTAGCCGGTACGCCGCTCTCCGGTAATGCGGAGTAGTCGAAGTTGTAGAACATCTGGTCCGGATACTTTTCACAAGCCTTGTAGAGGAAGCCTTCATATGTGTTGTTGCCGGAAACGACCAGGTCGTATTCACCGTCTTCACAAACATCATCGAATGCATTCATCCAGCGGGATTCATCTGCGGTTCCTCCCGGATCGACCTCAATAATCTTTACGCTGATGCCGTTGTCTTCCGCATCAACTTCTTTGGCTGCTGTTGCCAGTGTGTCAAAGTAAGACTGGTCACCCGTGAACGGAAGCAGGACTGCGATCTTGATTCCTTCTTCGGTGCTGCCACCCTCAGAGCCGCCTTCCGGCGCTGCATTTCCGCCGCTGCAACCGGCGAGTAATGTCAGTGCCAGGAGAGATGCAAGAAATTTTTTAGAGTTTTTCATTTTTTCCACCCTTCCTTTTTATATTTAAAATTGCCGAGCAATTCTAAACCATGATAAATAGACAATGAAATAAGCATCATTGTGCTGTTAATGAAATTCTATCATCATTGCAGGGTCCCTTCAATGCATGTAAAGAGAATATTTTAGCCATTTCCTTTGTTTTTGAAAGTTCTTTCAGTTTTCAAAAACACATGCTGAAAAGTTGTTTCATAAAACCTTTTATACGGCAATTTTTCAGAGATTTTCCCGGAAAAACCGGATCGTATTGTCTGTCAGCTGCGCGGAAAGATCCGGCCTGTTATCCCATGCCCCGAAACCGTGATCTGCTTCATGCACCGTGACCAGTTCCTTCTTTTCCGCCTTAACCAGGTTGCCTATGGATCGTTCTGCAATCTCATATTTTACGGTAATATCCGCGTCACCGTGGACGACGATGGCGGCTCCCTTAAAACTTCTTAATCCCTCTTCCGGGCTGAGTGTTTCCATCTGTTCCAGGAATTCCCGGTTTAATTTCAGCCATGTGTTGTCAAATACGTTGAGGAAATCGCAGTATCCCTTTTCCTTCGCTTCCTGCTTCATTTCTTCCACAGGCATGCCCAGGAAGGTATCCTGCCCGTCAAAAGCATCGAAGCACGCCGCCGCCCAGAGACCGATGACGCGCACTTCCGGATGTCTTTGCACAAAGACGGAAGTCAGTCTGCCGCCCATGCTGTAGCCGATCATGCCGATCCTCGTTTCATCGATATCATAGTTTTCCTTCATATACGCGTAACAGGTCTCGATATCAGACAGGCAGTTCTCCGGTGTGTAGTAAAGGAAGTCCTCTTTCGATTCATCACAGCCCGGAAATCCCATCATGACGGAGGATACCCCGTCCTCCGCCAGCGCTCTGCCTACCGTCAGAAAACGTCCGTCTTCCGTCCGGTCTGCCTTAAAGCCATGGACCATCATGACCAGCGGGCTTTTATTGTTATTTCCTTCAATGATCGTTACGGGAATCTCTGTATTCCGCTTTGAACAAAGCGTCTTTGTCAGCACTTCCATAATT
>CACZPD010000192.1 GCA_902782955.1 uncultured Erysipelotrichaceae bacterium | reverse complement strand
CGGTACGATAACTACTTCCTTGCTCAGCTGGTATCCTGTGCACGGTCCCATCGGTGTCTCGATCTGCACCGGTTCTGTCGGCAGGTCTCTGCATACTTCATATGCCATCAGTTCCGCGATCTCATCCAGGTTCTCCCTGAAATCCTTCGTCCCTGTATCCTTGTTTCTCATCAGCGTTAATTTATGTGTTATCAACGGATGGTTTAATACTTCCAGCATAATACTTCCACTCCTTCTCTTTTTTCTTAAAGTATTATACACTATTCGCATGAAAATCTTAATGACACCTTTACTGAAAACTCCGGGATTTGACGCGGCCGGCTGGCTGTGCGCCAATATGGCGGAACTGTTTATCAGGCATTCGCATTCCGTCATGATCAGTACATCCCTTGAAAATAACATACCGAATATCCTGACCTGTCCGGCCCCGGAAGCGAAAAAGCAGAGATTCTACCGGATCGAAGATAATAAAAGCTATGAAGAATACCTGTACTCAAATGGTTATCTGACCATGGAATATCTGGAAAGTGATTTCCAGATCCTCGTTTCCGCCATCCAGGAATACCGGCCGGACCTGGTCATTACCATGGACCGCATCGCGGCTGTCATGGCGGCGAAGGCATTCAGCATTCCCTGCTGGGCAGTCGTCAACGGCGAGATGTACAAAGGCACACCGTTCCCTTCCCGCTGCCTGCGTCCTCTGAATGAACTCCTGAAAGCACGGCATTTCCCCCTGGTCTTCAGTCTCAAGGACCTGTATGCAATGTGCGACCACCGGATCACATTCGGTCACGCTTTGACGCAGCCGATCGAAGCCAAGGACCTGTACCGCTTCGGTTCGCAGAAAGAGGGAATCAAAAGGACACGCCGGAACAACCGGATCTGCGTCTTTGTCAGTGAACTGAAAACGAAACAGGTCCGTATCCTGAAACATGAATTTCTTGATACCCCGTATTCCGTCTATTTCAGCCATCCCGGTGTCAAGCCGCATACGGAAAACAACATCAAATGGATCCGTTACCCGAAACCGGGGCTCCTTGCCGGATGCACATGCGCCGTGCACGACGGGAATGACTATCTGTTCAACCAGGCAATGGCTCTTGGCATTCCCCAGCTGATCATAACGGATCACGGATATCTCCGTTCCTATCTCGCTTCCGCAGCGAAGCGGAATCATTTCGGAACCTTTGTGTACGAGGAAGAGCTGAACGCCGGTTCCATCCATGAAGCTTTCCGGAACCTGATCGACGATGATATCTATTACCATGAAGCCCGGTTCATGAAAAAACAGATCTCCAAACTCGGAGACCTGTCAGAGATCATGAATCTTCTCAGATAAGCTTAAGATACTTAAACGCATTGTATAAGCCGTCATCATCCACGTCTGTTGTGATGTAATCAGCGGCTTCTTTTATTTCCGGTCCGCCGTTGCCCATCGCGACGTTGAACGCGCACAGTTCAAACATGGACAGGTCGATCTTGGCATCGCCGAAGGAGATCGTATCTTCCTGCTTTGCGTTCAGATGATCCAGCAGCACTTCGATCGCGTGCTTCTTTGTGATGCCTGTCGGGCCGAGGTCGCCGAACAATGCCAGTTCCCCTTTTCCGCCCCAGGTGTTGGCAACCAGTTCCGGGAATTCCGTTTTGGAATCCAGGTGGTCCTGATAGGAACTCAGGATGAAACTGATCTTGTTTACATCATCCCGGTACAGGTCTTCACCCTGCAGATGGATGAAACTGTTCACAAAGCTGCTTGCGCTCGCTTCTGCCTTGGAAATGTCAGCGCCTTTGCCGGTAGCGTATTTGACCATCGTTGCCGGTCCCTGTTCGAGCATATAGTCATTGCAGTACATGCCGGAATTCGCTTCCAGATAGAATCCGAGATGACGGTCATTGCACCAGTCAACGATATGCTTTACTTCTTCCCTGGATAATCCCTGATGCATGACGACCTGTCCGGCATCTTCCACATAGGCGCCGTTCCCGCCGATCATGCCGTCGAGTTCCGGCAGATCACGCTGCTCGATCTCCGCTTTGGAGCAGCCTGTGCAGATATAGACCTTATGTCCGTTCTTTCTTGCCAGTTCAACAGCTTCTTTCGCGCTGTCAGGGCATTTGGTTTCATAGTTGATCAGTGTTCCGTCAACATCCAGAAAAACGATTTTGCTCATATTATCTCCTCACTTCGTGTTTATCATATCAAAAAAAGCAGGTAATTATGCATTACTTGCTTCCAAAACTGCATTTCGTTTTGCGATCTGGCGGAATACCACTTCGATGATGTATCTGGCACTGACTTCACCGCTCTTACCGATCGCGTAGCAGTATTCGTCAATGACCTTCTGGATGATCTCCTTGTAGTCTTCCGCATGGGAAAGCAGATAATCAACTTTCTCATCGACCTTGTCGATATCCTTCAGGTCCAGTGCCGCGCCGAGGATATCGCGCATATAGATATTGAACGGTTCCATGCCGATTTTCTTGTATTCCGGATTCATGATCTTCATCGGCGTGTTGATAAAGAGAACCGGTTTCTTTGTCGTGATGGCGTATTCATAGCCGATACCAGACCAGTCCGTGATGATCATATCCGCGTCAAATACCGTATTGTTGGATGTGAAGTCCGTCTGGATCTCGACACTCGGGTCATCCGCGAACTTCTGTTTCAGCTGTTCCATTCTTTCCGGCATCAGGCGTACATGCTGGGGATGCGGACGGACGATGACCTGGTAATCATGTCCCTTGATCTTATCCAGGATATCATCCAGACAGCTGTCCACGATATTGTCCTTCTGCCATGACGGCGCGATCAGGACGGTCTTGTGATCCGGCTTGACTTTGTCTTTCTGTGACTCTTCGTACTCACGGATCATGGTATCCAGGAGCGGATAGCCTGCCTCGACCAGTTCCTTATGCGGCAGATTGTAAACTTCCTCTGTCTTGATGATCTCTTCCTTCTGATGCTTCCCGGTACAGAGTACGGAATCGAAGTGGTCTGTGCATCCTTTCCGCATGGTCAGATTCAGACTGTTCATGCAGTGCGGGATATAGACATATTCGATATCCTTGCGCACATAGCTGCGCTTGATCTGGTATGTTTCCAGATCCGGCATCGTCATGACGACAACATCCGCGTCGATCTTCATCATCAAGGTGATCAGTTTCTCATCCCCGATATAATACGCATGGATCTGGTCGTTTTCCTTTTCCATATTGAAGATATTGTCGTTGGGATCGCTTGTGATGTAATGGAGCGGGATATCCGTATATTTCAGGATGAAATCGATGGTATCCGCGTAGTATTTATAGAATCCGTTGCTTTCGGAATAGAATACGAGATGCTTGTTTCCGACGGAGAAGAAGCGTTTGTAGTCTTCCTTTTCCCTTTTGCGGAGCGGGTCATTGCGCTTTCTTTTGTTCTTTTTGCTGTTGGCTTCAAGCCGTTCCAGTTCAGCCCTTGATTCTTCCAGGGCAGCGTAATCGACATACTTCTTCGGATTGATCGCCTTGTTCAGCAGGTACTGCTGGAGGATCGTGAAGAGATTGCTCGCGATCCAGTACAAAGCGACACCGGCCGGAACGAACGCGCCGAGATACAGGGAAATACCCACGGAGAATGCCATGGTCCCGTATTTGCCCAGCGCTGTCTGCGCGGACTGCAGGACATTCATCCTGTTCTGGCAGAAAGACAGCAGCCATGCGGAGAATCCGGCGAGGATCGGCGCAAGGAAGGCAATGCCTTGGGTCTTCACAGCCACCCAGCTCAGGTCAAAGCCGAGGAATCGCATATTCAGATGATTGATATCCTCAATAATGCCGTCGACATTATACTGCGGATACGTATCTTTCAGGACCGCGTATCTTTCATTGTTCTTCTGGATATCGTCCACGACTGACAGCTGCAGGGATGTGGATTCCGGATTCAGTCCTTCCACATTTTCCAGTGTTGTTTCGCGGAAAGACTCCCTGAGATCAGCCGGTACCTTTACGACATAATTCAATGGTCTGTAGATGACCCCGATCACGCCCATCAACAATGCGATCTGCAGGATCAGCGGGATGATGGAAGCGGTCGGATGATATTTGTTTTCCTTATACAGCTTCTGTGTCTCTTCCGCGATGGTATCTTTATCGCCGAAATGGTCGATCTTGATCTGGTTGAGCATGGGCATCATGCGTACCATCTTGATGGAGTTTTTCTGTACCCATACCGTAACAGGAAGAAGAACGATCTTGCTGAAGAACGTGAAAAGGATAATGGCAAGACCGTAGTTTCTTACGATCCCGTAGCACCATCCCATGACAGTTCCCAGTATATCTGTCACAAAATTCATTCAGCCTCCTCCAGATATTTCATAAAGTTCTGCTTGTTTTCGAGCGCTGTCGTTGTCGGTCTGCCGAGATCATCTCTCGCGCCGATCGCGCACTGCACTTCGATCAGAGTCAGTACGTCGTTTTCTTTTGCTTTCTGCAGTTCCTTGTCCAGATCCTCAAAAGAATCGACGCAGGCTGTATATGTATAGCCGCATTCTTCGGCGATCCGGGCAAATGAGATGCCGGATGCGACAGTCGGCTGTCCGCCTACTGTTTCATGCGCGCCGTTATTGATAACGATGTGTACGAGATTCTTCGGATCACAGGACGCGATCACCGGCATGGAGCCCATATGCATGAGGGCAGCGCCGTCGCCGTCGATGCACCAGATCTTCTGATCCGGTTTCTGCAGGGCTACGCCCAGGGCAATGCTGGAACAATGTCCCATACTGCCGACCGTCAGGAAATCATACGCATGCGGCTGTCCGTTTGCCTCACGGATCTCGAACAGTTCCCTGCTCGCCTTCCCGGTCGTGGAAATGATCGGGTCTGTCCCGCTGTACTGCGTGATGTGGCGGATGATCTCTTCCCTCAGCATCCTGTTCTCATTTTCGTATTTCACTTTCCCGTCATAGGAGAGAGCGCCTTTCCGGATCACGAACGCGACATCTTTTCCCGCGTCCAGGATCTGTCTGAATTCCTGCATCTTTGCGGAAACTTCCTCTTCCGAAGTATCCCTGCCAATCACCATATATGCGATATCCATCACGTCCAGAAGCTTCGTCGTCACTTCGCCCTGGTAGATATGCTGGGGTTCATCATGAATGCCCGGCTCGCCTCTCCAGCCGATGACAAAGATCGTCGGGATCGCGTAGACCTTGTCATTGAGCAGGGAAGCGACAGGATTGATGATGTTTCCTTCGCCGCTGTTCTGCATATATACGACCGGCACCCTCCCTGTAGCCAGGTGATAGCCTGCTGCGAGTGCTGTGCAGTTGCCTTCATTGGCCGCGATGATATGATGTTTCGGATCGATGCCGTATTCATTCATCAGGTAATTGCATAAAGCTTTCAGCTGGCTGTCCGGAACACCGGTATAGAAATCAGCTCCCAGGATATTTACAAATGCTTCGACTTTCATACGTTATGCCTCTCTTACGATCTTGTGATACAGACTGTTTATGGTTTCTTCGTCCAGCCGGACGGGATAATTCTTCAGACGGACCGGATTGACGGAAGAAGAAAGAATACGATATTCTTCCGGATCAGAAACGGCCGGGACACTCAGACCTAAGCGCCCGAACACGATCGCATCAAATGCTTCCGGCAGTTCCTTTACATCGCGGCATCCATAGGCTTCCGCGATCTGTTTCAGGATATCTTCCAGATATTCTTTTCCTCTTGCATCAATACACCTGCCGGTATTCTGAATTGTATACGGCAGGAGCGCGGAAACGCAAAGGGATACGGAATGCCCGTGCGCGACATGATACAGGCTGCTGAGCTTGTAGCTCATCGCATGACCGGCTGTCGTCTGCGCGAAGTTGATCGCCTGACCGGCGATATGCGCGGCTTCCATCATGCCGGCATTTCCTTCATCTGTATTGTCCAGGTATCCTTCCATGTATTTCAGCACCATGCGGACACCCTGTTCGGAATATTTTCTTGATTCTTCAGTCGAGTTGACAGACCACCATGATTCCGTCGCGTGACACAGCGCGTCCATCATCGTGACTTTCTTCTGGTATTCAGGCAGTGTTTTCAGTACCGATGGATCCATGATCACGATGGAAGGAATGCAGCTCTCACTTGTGACGGACTGTTTGACGCCTTCATAGTAGATCACGGCGAAGCGTGTCGCCTCACTGCCGGTGCCGGCTGTCGTCGGCATGGCGATCAGTCTGACATCATTCGGTACGATCTCCTGCCTGAGATAGTTTTCGGAAGGATCCATATTGGAATACAGCTTGATGCATTTCGCGACATCCAGCGCGCTGCCTCCGCCGATCGCGAAGATCGTATCGGCTTTGGAAGCACGGAATGCCTCAACACCTCTGACAACAGATTCATACAGCGGGTTCGGCGTGAAATCGCTGAATGAAACAATGTTGTCCATGTGATCAAAATAATGACGGATCTTCAAAAACTGTATGGAAGAATCACATACCATAAAAACCGGTTTGTCCTGTCTGAAAAACGCATCCAGGACCTGATAGTCCTCATTTTCTATTCTGATCACTTTCTGTTCCATAGTTTTAATCCTCTTCCGGTATCAGTCGGATAATATCCTTGAACGGCATGCAGAGATCATCTGCTTCTTTTGCCCTGTGGTTTTCCAGGATCATATTTGCCGTTTTCTGCATTGCCGGCACACTGGCCCGCATCAGCTGGTTTGCGTAAATGACTACATTGACGCCTCTTTCACGGAATTCCTCTTCCGTTACGGTATTGAAGCTGGTCGGCACAACGACGATCGGCGTCATCTTATCCTGTGCCCTGAATTTTTCGACAAATTCAAAGATCTCTGCCGGGTCTTTTTTCCGGCTGTGGATCATGATGGCATCCGCGCCTGCTTCCGTAAACGCGAAAGCACGCTTCAGCGCGTCTTCCATTCCCGCTTCCAGGATGAGGCTTTCGATTCTTGCGCAGATCATGAAATCCTTCGTCTTCTGCGCGTTCTTGCCGGCGCTGATCTTGGCCGAGAAATTCTCGATGCTGTCCTGTGTCTGTTTGACTTCCGTGCCGAACAGGCTGTTTTTCTTCAGGCCTGTCTTGTCTTCGATGATGACCATCGAAACGCCCATTCTTTCCAGGGAACGGACAGTATAAACGAAATGCTCCGTCAGTCCGCCGGTATCGCCGTCGAAGATGATCGGTTTTGTCGTGACTTCCATGATGTCATCGATCGTGCGGAATCTGGATGTCATATCGACGAGCTCGATATCCGGTTTTCCCTTTGCGGTGGAATCGCACAGGGAAGATACCCACATCGCGTCAAACTGATGCGTTCCGCCTTCCTTGTTGTTTACGACGGAATTCTCGACGATCAGACCTGTCAGTCCGTCGTGCGCTTCCATTGCCGTTACACAGCCTTTCATGGCGATCAGCTTTTTCAGCCTTGCCCTGCGGTTGTCCGGTGTGGAAAGTTCCGCCCGTGTTCTTTTTTCAAGTTCCTTGTATTTTTCATCGGAGCTGTAAGGATATTCGATCAGCTTTCCGCCGTATTCCTTCAGAAGTTCAATGACTTCTTCACGGATCGGTTTCTGCAGACCTTCGACCCAGTCATCCCCGTGGACGACAAAATCCGGTTTGTATTTTTCCAGGTTTTCCTTATAGCTCAGTGTTTTCTGTTCAACGACTTTATATACGCCCTGCACGTTTTCCAGCATGGCTTTTCTTTCTTCTGCCGGCAGGAGCGGGAATCTCTTATAGGAGGAGACTGCTTCATCGCTCAGCACGCCGATCATCAGCTTGCCCAGTCTTGCGGCTTTCCGGATGATCGCGATATGCCCGCTGTGCAGGATATCCGTTGAGAAGCACATATAGACGATCCTGTTTTCAACGTCTTCAACACGCTTCCCGACTGTTTCCAGATCTTCCGGGCTGTCGATCTCGCTGCAGAGACGGTCCTTGACATCAAAGCCGTAGATATTGCATGTATCGGAAACTGTGTTGAACGCATTTTCCGCATATACCTTTACCGTTCCTTCTTCACAGAAACGGACGATGCTGTCGAGCCAGATATTCCAGTCTTTTTTATTGATCTTATATAAAGGCTGCGCAGCTGCGGCGTTGTCAAAGAATTCGATGCCGACTTTTGAAATCTTAAGATCAGGATCGATCACTGCCTTGAAGTCTTTCTGCGGCAGCGCAGTCGTCGTGCTGATGGTCATGACGCTGTTTTCCTGTGTCAGGACATCATGCAGGACTGTGTTCTCAAAAACCAGGTCCCCGTGCATCAAAACGATATCTTCATCTTTCAGATACTCCTTCGCGCAGTAGATGGAATAAATATAGTTTGTCTCCGCGTATTTTTCATTTTTGATGAAATCGATATGCAGGGGCAGGTCCAGACTGCGGCAGTATTTCTCAAGAATGTCGGAGAACGCGCCGGTCGTCATGACGACTTCCGTGATCCCTTCGTGTACCAGCTGGTTCAGCTGTCTGCTCAGGATCGTTTCCCTTCCGCCCAGGATCTCGGTCATGCACTTCGGGTGTTCGCTTGTCAGCACACCCATCCTGGTTCCCATTCCGCTGTTCAGTATTAATGCTTTCATATGTTGTATACCTCTATTCAGATACTATTCTATCAGATTCCTGCAGTGCTTAAATCAGATGATATTCCTGCATTCCATGTAATATCGTTTTTCTCTTGCCTCACCGATCGAGAATGTCTTTCTCGGATAGACACCGTAGCGGGTGACGTTCTCAAAGAACGTGTCCTTCCCGATCGCGGTCAGTTCAAACCCGACGGTATTTTCTTCGCGCGATGTCTTTTTCAGGGACTCAAGCCCGTGAATGTAATCAATCTCGCCGCCGTTTTCTTCAATGTATGCATCCAGCATCGGCTGCAGGATACCCAGGGCGATGCCCCCGTAGCTGTTGTCCAGATAAACGGTCCCTTCCGCATCTTTCGTATACCATTTTACCGGCAGGCCGTCGTTTCTTCCGCAGTCCAGCTCTTTCAGGAGCTTTTCCGTATCTACATTGCGCACCAGACGGTGGATTGGCTCGAATTCCTGTTCATAGGAATAGATATTATTGAGCTCCACCAGCGCATAGCGGATCGGCAGATTCATGGTATCTGTATGCGGATGACTGCTCTTCCATTCTTCATAACAGTCTTTCGCGCACGCGAGGGAGTGATTGCCGTCCCCAAGCAGGAAACAGACCGGATCTGATCCGTATTTTTCCTCCTGTCCGCGGATATAACTGCGCAGTGCCCGGTTGAAGGATTTTACAGCTTCCTTTTCCAGAAGCCGGCCTTCAATATGGCCGCCCTCTTCCATCAGGTCGAGATCATACAGAAGCGGCAATTCTTCCTTGATCTTTGAAACACCTTCGATCAGTTCTTTCTTCTCGTCTTCGCAGAGCAGGATAATATGCGAAACATCCAAAGATGCGTTTTTCCTGACTGCCGTACGGGGCGGGATCCGCTCCATTACGGTTTCTTCCGTTGCCCGGATCGCCGTGACGGAATGTCCGGAATAATCATATTCCTCCAGATCCACCATCCCGACGATGCCGCAGCGGAGCGAACCGTCTGCCAGTGTTCTTTCCACATAGACATAGGACTTCCGGTATTCATCAAAAAGATCACGGATCAGGTAGCTGTTCATGCAGTGATGGATCCAGTCGATGCGGTGAACGTTCTCATCCTGCAGATCCGCTTCCGGAAAGATCAGATCCAGGGTGGAAGGTGCTTCATCCACATATTGTTTTACCGCCTGCCAGTATTCCGGCTCGGAAGTAAACTGATCACATGCGATCACAGCCCATTTTGTATAATCGATATCTTTTTTGGGCAGAAGGATATCTGCCGGATAGAATACTTGTTTCATATCTGTCCCTTCTTTCTGAAATAGCCTTCGCAAGCGAAGACTATTACTTCTTATTCAAATGGAAACTGATCTGTCAGTGCGACAACTTCGTTTTTGATCCTTGCCTTGACTTCTTCGCTGTCCTTGTTCTTCAGGACTTCTGCGATCCAGAGACCGACCTGGCGGAATTCCTTCTCTGTGAATCCCTTTGTGGTCATAGCCGCAGTGCCGAGACGGACGCCTGATGTTGTATTCGGTTTCTGCTTGTCATACGGAATGGAGTTTTTATTGCAGGTGATATTCACTTCGTCCAGTGCTTCCTCTGCTTCTCTTCCGGTGATGCCGAGGGACATCGTATCCACCAGGATCAGATGGTTGTCTGTTCCGCCGGAAACCAGACGGAATCCTTCGCTTTCCAGTACGGAAGCGAGTTCCTGGCAGTTGTCAACCAGCTGTTTGACATATGTTTTATATTCAGGCTGCTGTGCCTCGTAGAAGCACTGTGCTTTTGACGCGACGATATGGCATAACGGACCGCCCTGGATACCCGGGAAGATCGCCTTGTCGACTTTCTTCGCGAATTCCTCACGGCACAGGATCATGCCTCCGCGCGGACCGCGCAGTGTCTTATGTGTTGTCGTTGTTACAAATTCCGCATACGGAACCGGGTTCATATGATAGCCTGTTGCGACAAGTCCGGCAATGTGTGCCATATCGACCATCAGCATCGCACCGGAATCATCCGCGATCCTGCGGAATTCCTTGAAATCGATCGCGCGCGCATACGCACTCGCACCGCAGACGATCAGCTTCGGACGGATCTCCATCGCGTAGGAACGGATCGCGTCATAGTCGAGCATTTCCGTTTCCGGGTTGACGTTGTAACTGTAGAAATCATAGAGTTTGCCGCTGAATGATACTTTTGCGCCATGCGTCAGATGTCCGCCGGCCGCAAGATCCATACCGAGCACTTTGTCGCCCGGTGTCAGGACTGACATATAAACACCCATGTTTGCCTGGGAGCCGCTGTGCGGCTGCACATTGGCGTGATCTGCCCCGAACAGCTCACATGCCCTTCTTCTGGCAAGATCTTCTACTTCATCTATATTGACACAGCCGCCGTAATAACGGTGACCGGGATAACCTTCCGCATATTTATTGGTAAGAATGGAACCTGCCATCTCGCGTACTTCCTTTGAACAGAAGTTTTCGGACGCGATCAGCTCGATGTTGTTTTTCTGGCGCAGTCTTTCTTTTTCAATCATTGCCTGTAATTCTATATCTAACATGCTTTTCTCCTCCCTGCACGATGGGTATTATATCATCTTTTGTCAAAGGTCCATCCCTTAATATTCGAATTTCACCTGTACAGTCAATAATCGTACTTGCATGACCATATTTCGTTTCCCCTTCCAGGATACCGTCCAGAAGCGGACAGGCCTGTTCGATTTCTTCTATAGTCCCTGCTGTTTTTTCGCCCGACTGGTTGGCGCTGGTCATAAACAGCGGGCATCCGGTCAGCCGGATCAGCTCTTCCAGCGCGGGGCTTACCGCCATGCGCAGGGCAACGGTTTTCATTCCTTCATTAATATAATCCGGAAGATCTTCCTTCTTATTTAATATAATAGTCAGCGGACCAGGCATGAAGGCATCGATGACGGCTTCAGCCGTTTCGTTCATTTCGGCGATCTCTTTCATCTGTGCCTTATCCTTACACATGATCGGGAACGCTTTCTCCGCCGGACGGTTCTTTGCCTTCCTGAGGTTTTCCTGCGCTTCCGGTGTCCGGATCTGCGCGCACAGCCCGTAGACCGTATCGGTCGGAACCGCGATCACCCCGTCATGTTTCAGGATTTCCGCCAGTTCCGGCAGTTCTTTTTCGGTATATCTTCTCATATGATGGTATTATATAACACGATGAAAGAAGGTACCAATATGATTCGTTTTGACAGTGACTACATGGAAGGATGCATTCCGGAGATCCTTGAAGCACTTAGCCGCACCAATTCCGAACAGACACCGGGCTACGGGGAGGACGTCCATTGCGGCCATGCCCGTCAGCTGATCAAAGATGCCTGTGGAAACCAGAATATCGACGTTCATTTCCTGACCGGCGGCACCCAGGCGAACATGACGGTAATCGCATCGATCCTCAAACCGCACCAGGGCGTATTATGCGCCGCGACCGGACATATCAACGTACATGAAACCGGTGCCGTGGAAGCGACCGGGCATAAATGTCTCGCCCTCCCTTCCGCAGACGGAACCATTACAGCCGCACAGGTCGAAAAGGCCGTCCTGGATCATATCAATGACGAATCCTTTGAACATATCGTCCAGCCGGGCATGGTCTATATTTCCTTCCCGACGGAAAACGGCACGCTTTATACAAAACAGCAGCTCATCGATCTTTATGAAACATGCAGTAAGTATGATATTCCCCTGTTCGTTGACGGCGCCAGAATGGGATACGGCCTCGTGTCAAAGCAGAATGACCTGACGCTGGAGGATTTCGCCAGATATACCGATGTCTTCTATATCGGCGGCACAAAAGTCGGCGCGTTATTCGGGGAAGCTGTCGTATTTGTGAATGACAAGCTGAAAAAGGATTTCCGCTATCATATCAAACAGAGAGGCGGCATGCTTGCAAAAGGAAGAATGCTCGGCATCCAGTTTGAGGAACTGTTTACGGACAACCGTTACTTTGAAATATCGAAACACGCAATGGAAATGGCGGAGCTGCTTACGGACGCCCTGAAGGAAAAGAATTATGAATTCTTCTACGCGCCGCAGACCAACCAGCTCTTCCCGATCCTTCCCAATGAGAAGATCGAAGAACTGCGGAAACAGTTCAGCTTCCATACATGGGGCAGAACAGATGACGCGCACACCGCTGTCCGCTTTGTGACGAGCTTCATGACACCAAAAGAAAACGTTGAAGCACTGATTCAAAATCTGTAAAATTCATATATAAGAAAGAAGGAAACGAAATATGCGAAAAATGATTTACACCCTGAAGACCTGCTATTTTGTTTTCTTCTTTTTACTGTTCTTCACGATTCCCGTTCACGCGTATCTGGACCCGAGCGTTATGACTTACGCCATCCAGGCTGTTGCCGGCGCCGCGATCGCGCTCGGCACAGTCGCCGGATTCGCCTGGCGGAAATTCCGCAAGAAGATCCTGCATTCAGATACAAATAAATATAAGGAATTTGAAAGCGACGATCTGACCTTCACGGATCCGGAAAACAACGAAGTGGTCACCCCGGATCTCGTACAGATCCAGGCAGAGCCGAAGAGCCCCGCCAAAAAGGAAAAGCGGACTTTCAAAGACAGATGGCATGATTTCATCCATGCGATGATTCCGGGAGTTATCGTTTCAGGCGCATTCGCGTTCATGCTGGCGCTGTATGCCCCGCTGGAGATCTACATGAACAACAAACCGGAATTCTGGTTTGACTTCGGCGTCATGATCCCGCAGCTGCTTCTGATGTTTGCGGTGATCTTCGGCGGATGTGTCATTATCCTGTTATTTGCCTATCTGCTGTACAGCCATTTCTACGATACACTTCTCGCGGCGGGGTTCTCGTTATTCCTCGCATTGTATATCCAGGGAAACTACCTGGTCGCGAACATGCCCCCGATGGACGGCACGACCATTGACTGGAGTCTTTACAGAAAGGATATGCTGATATCCGCCGGTGTCTGGCTGGCTGTCTTCGTGGCTGTGATCCTGACGATCCGGTTCCTGAAGATCAAACGCTTCTATAAGATCTCTTCATTCATCAGCGCTGTCATTACAGCAATGCTGCTGGTATCGCTGATCTCTGTCACAGTTAAAACGGACGGTCTCGCTTCCAAGCCGCAGCCGCATATCATCAGTACGAATGAACTGTTTACCATGTCGGAAGACGAGAACTTCATCATCTTCATACCGGATGCCATGGATGCACAGGTATCCATGTCCCTGCTGGAGAAATATTCTTCTTATCAAAAAGCATTCTCCGACTTTACGGTTTATCCGGATACCATAGCCGCTTATCCGTATACTTCCAGATCTATTCCGTTTATCCTGAACGGTCAGTGGTATGAAAATAAGGAAGAATTCGAGGATTTCCAGACAGCCGCAATGGGTAGATCACAATTACTGGATACACTGCAGAAAAGAGATTACGCTATTACCGGATATTCAACTTATATCGTTGACAACAGTGAAAACCTGTTCCGCTTCGAAAATATCGTAAAAACCGATAAAAAGATCGGTTCCCGTTCCAGATTCCTCAAACTGGAACTGAAACTGACGTTGTTCAAATACCTGCCGTACTTTGTGAAAAAATATGCTGCTATGGATGTCGGAGACTTTGCGGATACGCAGTACCTGCCCGACGGTGTTACCAAGTACAGTTACCAGAATCCAAAATTCATCGGATGGATGGATAAATCCGAAATAGAAACCACCAAACAGAAAATGTTTAAACTCATTCATATCAAAGGAGGACATGTCCCCTTCGATATGGACAGAAATCTGAATCCCATAGATGAGGAAAAAGGAACATACGAAGACAAGGTCGGTGCCGCACTGACGATCATGTCGAATTATCTGGACAAACTGAAAAAAGCCGGCGTCTATGACAATTCCACCATCGTCATCCTGGCAGACCACGGTTACTGGAAAGAGAAGCAGAATGGTACGAACCGGCATAATCCGCTTCTGATGGTTAAAGCGAAAAACGAACGCCACACTTCGCTAACAGTAAACAACGCACCGCTTTCCTACGATGATCTACAGGATATCTACCAGCGGCTGCTGAACGGGGCTACCTCGGAACAGATCACGGATTATAAAGAAGGCGATACCAGAACGCGCAGATTCCTCTCCTTCTTCCCGTTTACCAATACTTCGCACATGAAAGAAATCGAGTATTACGGGCAGGCATGGGATTATGACAATATGTCTTTTACCGGGAATGAATTTATTCTTAATGGTGCCGGCAATTCTGACTCTGGAAATGATAATGAAGAATAAAAGAAGTATCTCTTTCTCAAAAGATGAGAGGATACTTCTTTTATTTGGTTCTCTATAATCTAGTGTTGATGACAGAAATGTCTTCAGCACTTTTTTACAAAGTAAAGGGCAAAGGAATGAAGTATCCAATACAATATAAGCGACCAAACCAATAAAGAAAGGAATTCAACCTATGCCCGATTCAGATTCTATCTTATTAACTCTAAATCTTAAAGAGCCAAACATTCATTTCGATGAGAATTATCTCTCTGCAGAGATGGTAAAAGGTGTCCGTTCATTGGTCTATACAGGCACTCTGAGGACTGAACCACCCGATACCTGCCCTGTATGCGGTTGTGTAAGGCGTGGCTCTTCCATCGTCAGATGGGGCACAAAGGCTTCCATGATCGTGCTTCCACAGGTATCCCGTATGAACACTTACCTGCGCCTCAGGAAGCAGCGATGGCGCTGCCGTGACTGCGGACATACATTTTCTTCCCATACTGATATTGTCAGAAAGAACTGCTTTATATCAGAGAATACCCGCCTGTGCATCATCCTTGATGCGAAACTCAAGAAGTCCCAGCAGGACATTGCCTCATCCCTGAATGTCTCTCACGGCACTGTCAACAGGCTTCTGCAGGATACCTATAAAGATTTCATCGTCCGCAAGAACTATCTTCCCAGACATCTCTGCTTTGACGAATTCAAATCTGTCAGCCATATGTCATTCCTCTTCCTTGATGCGGAAAAAGAATCTGTTATAGATGTGCTTGAAGACCGCCGCCTTCCTGAGCTGATCAAATACTTCAGCACGTATACAAGAGGAGCCAGAAATGCCGTACAGACTGTCTGTATGGATATGTATACACCTTACAGGGAACTTGTACGGAAGATGTTCCCAAATGCGAAGATCATTATCGACCGCTTCCATATCATCCAGCTGATCTCACGTTCTCTGAATCAGACAAGGACTGCCGTCATGAAGCAGGACAGCAGGCACTACAGAAAGTTCAAACGATATTGGAAACTGATCCTCAAAAATGAAGAAGACCTGGATAACAGCACATTTAAGAAATATATATGCTTCAAACATATGATACGTGAGACAGATGTCGTACACTATCTTGTTTCCCGGGATCCGCAGCTTCAGGCCACGTATGAGTTATATCAGGATCTTCTGAACGCCATAAAGCACAGAAATGCCGACCGGTTCTTCAATACATGTCACAATGCCGGTGAACTTATTTCCGGCTTTATGAAAAAGACTGTCAGGTCCCTGCTGGATCATGAAGACGGTATACGCAATGCCTTGTCCCATACCTTCTCCAACGGCGTGATCGAAGGAACTAACAATCTGATCAAAGTCATTAAACGCATTGCTTTCGGTTACCGTTCTTTCGTTTCTTTCAAGATCAGGATACTTCTCATCACCAATACCCTGGTTCACTTCCACAACAAAAGACGAGGTACTTTTCTCGTTACCTCGTCCTAGTTGTTCTTATTGATCCGGATCCTTCATCAACACCAGACTTGCAAGAACCTTTTTTTTATTTCTTGTCATGTAGATCTTTTTTGATCTGTGTTGTGGAGATCTCCGGAGTTCTCGGCAGATAGACAACTTCGCAGCCTTCTTCTTTCAGAAAATCGAATTTGCCTTCCCAGTCATCACCCATAACGAATGTATCTATATGATACTCGTGAACATCTGTTCTCTTCTGTTCCCAGTTCTCTTCCGGAATAACGAGGTCAACAGCTCTGAGTGCTTCGAGCATCTTCTTTCTCTCTTCGTATGTGAAGTAGCACTTTTTCTGCTTTTCATTCCAGTTGAATTCATCTGTGGATAAAGCTACGATGAGGTAATCTCCCAGCGCTTTTGCTCTGGTCAAAAGATTGATGTGTCCGTAGTGCAGAAGGTCATAGGTACCGTAAGTAATAATTCTTTTCATAATCTCTCCTATAATTTGTTTATCTCAATACTGTGATGTTCGTAACGGTCCGGTGTGTCTTCCGGAGGCGTCATGTAATCCCCGTACATCTGCGAAAGAACGTAGTCATAATTCTCCGGTCCCCGCATTTCGATGTCTTCAAAAGGATACATCTTTCCTTCGGAATACACTTTCTTCGGAAACATTTCCTTCAGTTTCCATGTTCCCATGAAATTAATGATGAAGTTCTGCCTGTCATAGTCATACATACGCATGGCCTTATCAAGCTTCTTCATTATATCATACGGCTTGCTGTGAGAGCCGAATTTTGTGATCTGATAGAACCGGATCAGTGCCTTTTCGTGCAGCGGTCTGGACTTTCTGTGCAGATGCACGTTTTCATCAAACATGGAAAACTGCAGGCGCATCCGCCAGTACAGCAGACGGAAACAATGGATCTTCCTCTGCGCCGGGTTATCCGGCATGCCGTCCAGCGGGAAGATATCGATCCACACATTGGTTTTGTAATCCTTCTTGGCAATATGCTGGACGATCTCCGTATTCAGATCCTTGACCTGGCAGTAGTAGATCGGCCGTTCGGCATCCTTTTCATCTTCGAATGTCACGGCTTTCAGATGCGGCGGAAGTTCTTTTGACGCGACTTCGAGAAAGCGGTCATAGTCTTTCCGCGGCACGCCGAGATCTATATCGTCATCCCAGGGAATAAAGCCTTTGTGCCGGATCGCTCCCAGCAATGTGCCGCCAAGCATGAAATAACGTATCTGATGCGCATCAAATATCTTCAGTATTTCCTTTACTGTCTTCAGCTCGACTTTCTGCAGTTCCTTTAATTCTTCCTTATTCACCTGTCGCTCCGTTCTTCATACAATATAATACCCGCACAGCCAAAATTACTCAACTTTCATTTGCCCTGCCCTTTTTCAGAAGCAGGAACAGGAATATTGCCGCACCGATACAGGAGGAGACCATCCCTGCCTTCATGAATGGTGTTTCATATTTCAGTACGATGTCATAATGACCCTCTTCAAGAGGAAGTCCCATATATTTAACATCTGTCCTCAGCAGTTCCTTTTTCTCACCGTTGACATAAGCGCTCCATCCTTTGGAATACGGTATGGAGAAACACAGGATCTTCGGAGATGTCAGATCGATACTGCCTGTGATCTCATCTTGTCCTATAACGACATTTTTCAGAACATCTTCCTTCAGATGCTCGATCTCCTGTGTATAGGAATCCATGGGATTTTCATAGACACGGACCGCATCAAAATGATAGATGCCGAGCATTGGGAATGTCAGGGTGATTTCCTTTATGCCCTGCCCGCCATATCCGAGATTGATCATGAAATCATGCCGGTCCGCGTATTTCTTGTCATTGTCAGCGTAGTATTCGACAGAAGATGTCACTCCCGTATCTGTCCTGAAACCGATCTGGACGCGGGAACTCTTTTCATAATACTTTTTCAGATTCTTCAGGAACTTCTGCCTTTCCGGTTTCAGCGCATTCCAGTCTTCCTGCGAATAACTGCCGAAATATTCATCGAAGTAAAGGTCATATCCCGGCTTTGTCTCGATATCCAGTCCGAGGATCTCCAGATATGTTTCGGAATTTCCTTCCCCATTCAGTTTTAAAGTGACTTCGGTGTTCTGTTTGCGGATGATAAAGGCATTGTCCTTCAGTTCACCGTTTCCTTTGAAATCAGTAATTACATACTGCAGTTCTTTTGCTTTATGCACTGCTTCATTTGTCTGCGGGAAAGACTGACCGGGAGCTTCATCCAGAACAGCTGCTTCCAGCAGTATGTTCTGCCTGTCAGCTGTATTCATTTTCTTCCAGTCTTCATACAGGCAGTACCGGTCATACGAATATGTCAGGGACAATGGCTCGGTATTCTCATAGATCTCATATTTCTGGGCAGTATCCCGGTATTCATAACCATATGGAATAATTGCCTCACTGCCGGTCTTTCGTACATAGTATCTGACAGCGGAAACCGCAAGCAGTGCAGTTCTGGCATCATCTCCCTCATACATAATCGTCGAGATCTCCCTGCTTTCCGTATCATTCCGGAACTGAACGATATTCGGATTCGTCAGGGACCAGTAATATTCCGTTGATGATACGCCGGCGATCATATTCCCGTTGACGCGCAGTCCGGATCCGGAGTAGCGGAAGAAATTATCTTCCTCAGTCTTCAGATCCTTGATCACGGATGCGTCATTTACTGTCACATTGCGGAATAAGCCTGAATATCTGCGTGCCCTTTCCAGATAGTCCCTGACCGGATAAACATAAACGAAAACCGCATTGGATACGATATTGATCATGACTAAAGACAGGATGACAAGCTGCTTCGGCCGGAAACACAGCGCAAGAAGATACAGAAGCATAAACCCGATCCCGGCAAATGTTTCCATACAGGCAGACTTCCGGCAGACCAGGCAAAGAACAGCGTAAAATGCTGTAAAAAGAAGAATTGCGGTCTTTTCCTTTCTGGTCAGCTGAAACAGATACGGCCATACATGGACCAGGGAATAACATCCCAATAACAGATATGCCCATACCCAGCGGTTTGTCGGATATCCAAGTCCGTTAAACAGACTTCCGAATACCGGCAGGAGTAAAAATACAAGGCAGAGAATATAGAACACACACAGCATCCTGTTTTCCTTCTGCCTCAGAAAAACGATCACAGCTGAAACCAGCAGGACCGACGCGGTACCTACAGCTGTCCAGTAAGGACGTGACGTATTCACAAACAGTCCCGGCAGCTGCGAATAATAGGAGAGCGGGTACATAAGGGCCGTGCCTGATCCGCCTGTCCTGGTGTCGATCAGAAACGTATACAGCGTAGGAAGGACAACGATGCCGGACAGCAGTGCGCCGGTCAGGGAATATCCGATTATGGGCAAAATCGTTTTCCCAATCTGTCTGAAGTCCTTCCCGAACTTCGTAAACAGCCTGATCAATACATACAGGATGATCAGGATCACATGCATATAGAGGAAATAGAAATTGCTTAATGCAGTGATCGTCAGGGCTGAGATATAGAGAGCCGGTTTCTTTTCCCGGATGATCTTCTCTATACCCAGGATCAGAAACGGGAATGTGATCAATGGATTCAGGAAGAACGGATGCATCTGGACATTGATGAGCGTCCATAAGGAGAATACATAGATCATGGAACCTGTCAGGATACCTGTTTCTTCGTGCCCGGGATCTGTATACCGGCACAGCCATATGAATGACAGACCGGCACAGTAGATCTTTAACAGGACGATAAAGGTATAAAGATAATGCGTAAAGCGGGCCGGGACAAAAACAGATAATACCGTAAACGGATCACCGATGACGTAATAATGCAGAACCTGCAGGATATCCGCCCCTTCCCCGAATGAGAAATCCCAGTTCGGTATGATCAGACGGTGATGCACAAGCAGGTTCTTCACGATGCCCCGCAGATATTTTCCGTAATACATCAGTGCCTTGTAGTGCTGGCGGATCCCATCACCGGTATCGATGAATGACCGCCGGGAAAAAACATGTCCCGCAAAGCAGAACATGCACAGCACAAAAAACAGGAGTGTATAGTACAGATAGATTTTTCTGTTTTTTCTATTCTTTGTAATCATAGGTCTTTCCTGTCGGCACCATCGTATCATTATCGGAAGCGTATCCGGTCTGGATATATTCCTCCATATGGTTTTCTTTACGGTATTTGAAGATCAGGATCCTCCTGTCTCTCTGTATACCTTCCGGCACATCAAAAACGGCATTCCCGGGTTTTCCGTCCAGAAGTTTTTGATATGCATCCTGCAGATCCGCAAAGCTCAGCGGTGCCTGGGATATCTGCATTTCCTCATTGTCCTCATTCAGTCCCTTGATCATCAGAAGCGCATTCTGCCTGCTCAGGGAAGGATCCCCGCCCGTCCTTGTTTTGTCATAGTTGTAGCCGTGGTCGGACATGATGATAATGATGCTGTTGTCATAAACGCCCGCATCCTTCAGTTTCTGGACATATCTCTGCGCGATCGTCATGGCGCATTCGACGTTCTGATAATACGTCCCGTTGGCTTCCGGCAGAAACTTGACATCCTTTGTCCACTGGTACGGCGCATGTGCCCCGTAGATATGGAGCCAGCGGAAGCAGTTTTCCTCTCCGATCCGTACCTCTGACTTCTTAAGCAGGTCAGCGAAAACATCATTGTCCTGCAGCCAGATCGTATGGTCTGTATCCGGTGTCCGGATACCGTCAAAATAATTCGTCTCCGTTAAGAAGAACCGTTTCATGAAGAACGGGGAATATTTGAACAGTGATAACCGGATCGACATCTTCATCATCTGGATCTCGGAATTGAATGTATTCTTCTGCATGAAGACATTGTCATACCGCTCATAATTCTGATCGTTCAGATAATTTTTTTCGTACATGCCGATACGGAAGTTCTCTTCTTCCAGTCTTTTGAGGAGCGGGGAAGCAGCCATCGCCTTTGCTTCAAACTTTTTATATTCTTCCTGGTTCTCATACCATTCCCCCGTCAGGATAAACGGTACGGCCCGGGACGTGTAGGGATACGCTGTCGTCGTGTTCGGATAGAATGTAAAATCCTTAAAAGCTTCTTTGTATTCCGGATCATCTTCCAGTACTTTCGCTGTCATTTCCCCTTCTGTCGCATCCAGCATCAGGATGACGAAATTCTTGTTGGAGGACATGTCAAAAGCATATTCGTTTGTGACGATTGGCGTATAATCCTTGTTTATCTTTTCACGCTTCATGTCAATGGAAACAAAAGACACACTAAGCATGATCAGGACAAGGACAGAGACAAAACTGACAAAGCGGTAAAAATTCTCACGTTTCAAGAACCGTATGAGCAGGACGACCAGGACCACCGCAGCCAGTACAAGAACAGCGGATATCATCATATCCATCCTGTATTCGCTCCAGATGATCTCCGTCCCGTCTGTCGGCGGCATATTGGCTGCCAGATAATTTCCCTGTACATAAAGAATCAGGAAAAGGATCGTCCCGAATGCGAGCATCACATCGAAAAAACGATCCCATAACAAATATGCGAAAAAATATGCAACGATTCCGAAAGCAATCAGCGCGAAGCACAGCTTCCAGAGAATCGGCGATACCATGGAAAAGGAGAACCAGAATTCATCCTGGTTTGTCATGAACATTTCCATGGGAGCGTAATAGGTCATCATAACAGCTAGGGCGATGACCAGCAGTACCGCCGGCACCATGGCCTTTCCGAATGAACGGATGCGGTCGCGCAGCGTACGCTTCACCGGCTTTGTCGCAGTCTTTTCCGGAACACTCTCCAGAACGTAATCGATATCCCTGTATGTGAAAGGCATCCCGTTTGCCGGATCCAGGAAAGTCAGTTCATCGGTTTCCGTTTCCTTTTTCTTTTCCGGCAGATGGAACTTAGAACGGGATATCCTGACCAGTTTATTCCAGTACAGGCCGAAGACCGTGCCGAGGGCGATCGCCACACCGGCAGTCGCCTGGATCGCGTAGGTCATGACGCTTGGATCCAGATATGCATGTATGGGAACTGTTTTCAGCAATACAAAAAAGAATGTGAAATAGATATATAGAAATATTCTTGGATATATCAGGTTTTTCTTCATTCTTTTTCTCCGGATCCGCGCAGAATTCAATTCTGCAGCTTACGATGTATTATTCCTGCGTTACGATTTCGCCGCTGTTTTTGAAAATACTGTTTTCAGGTACGACGCCTCTGACACAGCTTGTCGGATAGATTCTGCTGTTTCTGCCGATCACAGTACCAGGATTCAGAACAGAGTTGCAGCCAACTTCGACATAATCACCCAGCATAGCACCAAATTTTTTCATACCCGTTTCGATATTATCTTCTATATCATGAACAACAACGAGCTTCTTATCGCTCTTGACGTTGCTGGTAATGGAACCTGCACCCATATGGCTGTAATAACCAAGGATGGAATCTCCGACATAGTTGTAATGCGGTGTCTGCACATGATCGAAAAGTATTACATTTTTCAATTCGCAGGAATTGCCTACAACACAGTTGGCGCCAACAAGTGCGCTGCCGCGGATAAATGCACAGTGTCTGACTTCCGTATCCGGGCCGATAATGCATGGTGCTCCCAAATAAGCACTCGGAAATACTTTTGCTGTCTTATGGACCCAGACGTTCTTTGAAATCTCGGCATATTCTTCCTTATCGAGAGTCGGACCGATCTCCAGGATGAAATCCTTGATTCCTTTTAATGCTTCCCATGGATACTGAAACTGCAGTAAGTAGTCTTTGGCGATTGTGTGATCCAGATCATACATTTGTTTCATCTCGTACATAGTTATTTCCCTTCTTTCAAATCATATACAACACCACTCGGTATCATTGTATCCCAGTTCTTGGCATACCCGACCTGGTAGTATTCTTCCATATGATACTCTTCTTTATGGTTGTATTGCAAAAATCTTCTCTTACGTTCCGCTCCTTCATGGTAATCAAAGAGT
Organism: uncultured Erysipelotrichaceae bacterium; assembly: GCA_902782955.1. The sequence continues at coordinate 8,372 of CACZPD010000192.1, read as the reverse complement.
TCAGACGCGCGCTTTCCGGCCAGCAGCCGCCGGTAAGCTTCCTGCAGATCCTCATAGGAAACGACATCTTTCGAAATCTCCAAGGGATGCTTTTCCCCAATTCCTTTGATCAGAAGCATCGGATTGTGTCTGTTCAGCTGGGAATGTCCGGGCTCATCATGACCGTGATCTGACATGACGATAATAACAGAATTATCATAAACACCAGCTTTTTTTAAACTTTCACAATAAACATGTGCAAGACGGATCTGCGCCTTGACTTCCGCTTCATATGTACTTGTTCCGTCTTCGACACGGTTCACATTCTCGTCCAGATTCCATGGTGTATGTGAACCTTCCAGATGAATGAATTTGAATTGTTTTGGTTTTACAGTCTGTATTTCTGTTTTCTGAATTTCACTGTAAAATCGTGGGTCATGCCATTTGAAAATGGTTTTTTCAGTTTCTTCCAGATCTTTGAACTCTGTAGTATCCGGAATAATGAATGGCTTAAGATAATATGGAAGGTATTTAAATAAAACGAGTTTCAATTCAAGCTTGCAGAATTGGTAATTGGAATTGACATGCGGACGTTCAAGCAGGATATTTTTATATCTGGAATAATCCCAGTCAAAAAATTCATGAGATTCATAGAGGTTCATTTCATAACCCTTCTCTGTCAGAGAAGCAAACAGCGGAGAAGCAGCGGATGCATTTTTGTAGTATGTAATGAAATCTTCATCATTTTCATACCAGTCACCAGTCAGGATATATGGAACTGCCCGGTTGGTATTTGTATAGACACCCATCGTATCATCAAAGAACGTAAAGTCTTCCATCATATTCCCGTATTCTTCCTGTGCCAGTACTTTTGCGGCATATTCCCCATTAACGGTATCCAGCATCAGAATGATAAAATTAGTATCTTCAGAATATGTAAATTCGTTTTCGGTAGTGACAACCTGGAATTCTTTTTTTGCTGTTCCTTTCTTTTTCAGTGAAATGCTGATCAAAGAAATGCCGAGCATCAGTGAAACCACCAGACAGATAAATGAACTGATACGGTGATAAGTTTTTTCATTGAAGGAACGCATCAGTATAAGAGTTATAAGGGCAGAACACAGCGTCAGAATGATCGAAATGTAAGTATCGGTCAGATATTTAACAGCTTTCCATTCACTGCCGTCCATAGCCGGCAAATGCGCCACCAGAAAATTCCCCTGAATATAGAGAATCAGAAAAGCAATCAATCCTATTGCCAGCATGGCCTTAAACAACTTTTTATGAATAAAGTAACAAAATGCATAAAGTGCTGTCCCGGCGCAGATGATCGCCGCAAACAGATAGAGAACAACAGGCCTGAGAAAACTGTAGTCAAACCAGAACTCAATCTGATTATTCATGTATATTTCAAGCGGGGCATATACTCCAATCATGAAAGCCACAGCCGCAATAATCGGCAGCGCATACAGCATATTCTTCAGGAAATCCCGGAAAGAATAGACTTCCGGTGCTTTTCCTGCACGGATAACCTTTATTGTCTGTTCCGCCTGTGCAGCCGGTTCAGCGGTTTTCCGGATGCTTTTGATCTCTTCCCCGCTGACAGGATCATGGAAAGTCAGCAGATCACTTTCCGTCGTATTGACAGCTGTTCTCTGCTTTCCGCGGAATCTTTTGGAGATCCTGCGCCAGTACACTCCCAGCACCGTTCCAAGCGTAATGGCAATACCGGCGATGGCCTGGATCGCATAAGTCGCAACCGAAGGATCGATATAAGCATGGACTCTCCCGGTAAACAGGAATACAGACCAGGTGATCAGCCAGAGATATTTTAAAACTGTACCTGCTCTCATTGTTTTTCACCACCTGTCTGAAATACTTTCCCGCTCTTCACCAGATTCTCCCAGTCCTGTGCATTGCCTTCGAGCGTATACTCGGTCAGTGTATCCGGGTCATCTTTACTGTAATGCAGAAAACGCCTTACCGCATTTCCCGTAAAAAGCTCATCTGATTTTTTACCCGCAATCAGTTTTACAAAAGCATTCTGAAGATCTCCGTATGATACAGGAGAATCTGATACTTCAAGACTGTGATGTTCGTTAAGACCTTTGATCAGAAGCGCAGGATTCTGTCTTCCTTCTTCTCCGCCTTCCTGATTGATGCCATGATCCGACAGGAAAACTATGATGGAATTGTCATAGATCCCCAGTTTTTTCAGACGCATGATCAGCTGATGGGCTGTTTCGAAGGAAGCACGCACATCTCCTTCATACGTGCCTTCTTCCCCTTCAAGACGCAGGACATCTTCGCTCAGGTCATACGGAGCATATGCGCCTTCGAAATGGTAGTATTTAAATTGTTTTTCTTCCGTGAGGGTGAATTCGTAATCCCGAACATGACGATAGAAGGTATCCATATACCAAAAATATATGTCGCTTCCAATATCCTCATATTTCTCAAATTCTTCTGTATTTACCGTAAAATATGATTTAAAGAAAAATGGCAGGTATTTGAATAGAACCATTTTTGTCTCCAGTGCCATGATTGGTGCGCGTCCTTTAATCCTGGGTTTGCTGAGCATGAAATTATCAAACTGCGCATAATCATCCACATAAAAAGGGCTTTTTTCATATACATTCAGCCGGTAATCTTTTTCTTTCAATGCGGTAAAAAGCGGCGATGCATTCATGGCTTTTTTATAATATGATTCAAAGTCTTCTTCGTTCTCGTACCATTGCCCCGTCAGGATGAGCGGAATGGATCGGCTGGTATAGCTGTATCCTCCAAGCGTATCCGGAAAGAATGTAAAATCTTCCATAAACGAACTGTATTCTTCATCCTCCAGAACATGCTGTGCCATTTCTCCGTTTACTGAATCCATCATCAGTATGATGACATTTGTATCAGTGGAAAAAGTAAACTCGTTTGCTTTTGTAATCACCTTGTATTCCTTGTTCTGCCTTCCGTTTGTATCCCGGATCATTCCGTTCAATGAAACAAACATAATACCTGTAAATACAACAGACAGTACAATAATGATTCTATAAAATAGTTTTTTATTTAAAAGTCTTGCTGCGACGGCAACGATAAAGCTCACTCCAAAACACAAAGCCAACGATTCCAGGATTTCCCGGGCGTGCCCGCTGAGTTCCAGAGAACTGCCGTCTAAAACCGGCAGAGATCCGGATAATACTGTCCCCTCGAAATACAGGATCAGGAAAATGCTCAGCGCTGCACTCAGCATGGCTTTATAACATTTTTTATGAATGAAATAGCTCACTGCCAGAATCAGAAACCCCAGCAGAAAAACAGATACTGTCAGATAAATGAAAACAGGTCTGATGATACTGTAATCAAACCAGAATTCTGCCTGATTGTGCACATAGATTTCCATAGGTGCGTAGTAACCAAGCATAAAAGAAAGTGCAAGCATCAGGAAAACAGCAGGAATACTGTCGAGAATAGTTTCCTTAAACGAATACTGCTCACTTTCTTCCTGAACCGGATATTCCGCACGTATAGATTCTTCAGCAGCAGTAACGGTTCTTTTTCTCGACTCTGCCTGGATCCTTTCTCCGCGGAACCAGCGTACAATTCTCCGCCAATATACACCAAAGACCGCTCCAAGTGTAATTGCTATTCCGGCAATCGCCTGAATGGCATAAGTCGCCACAGAAGGATCGATATATGCATGGACAGGTACAGAAAAAAACAACAGAAACATTGTTGTAAAATACAAATACTTTCCCGATTTTTTCATCACTTTAAATAACATCATTCACTATTTTAACAGATATCAATAGAGTTCTTATCACAGAATTATCAATATAAAACACAATTAACCTCTTATGATCCTGATTCATGTAATATCTTCTATTTTTTAACCAGTTTTCCAATCAGAGCATACCTGCCGTCATTTACGTTATACGCACAAGTCGACAATAGTACCGTCCGGTCATCACCATTGATCGTTTCTTCAGACTGAAAAGTAGAGTGATCCAAAAAACTGCTGAGATACGCAAGGAAATCTTCATCATCATCAAAATGAATCCGCAGGTAATCTTCATCACCTGTTGTAAAAATGCCTGCGACAGGATATAAATCATATGATTCATACAATGTATCGATACGAATAATCTTATGCGTATTGTAATACTCCTGTTTTTCGTAGTTTACGATATCGTGAAACATTGTGCCATTTCTCATATGATGCGCATAAAGGATAGTATTTCTGTCAGTAAAATCTTCTGAATTTTCCATATCCATAAAAACACATCCGGATCTGTTATATTCCCCGTTAAATAAATGATATAAATAAAAATCATTATTATCTGTCTGCACAAACGGATAATCAACCGATGAATCAGCCAAGTGAATCCATCCGACAAAGTCAGAATTCTGTTTTTTCAAATTTGAAAAAACCTTTTCCCGAATTTCAGCATCATCAAAATAATCTGTTCTGAATGTTCCTTCATATACAGACTCTCTTATGGTGTCGTATGTATTCTCCCCTTCTCTGTATTCTTTTGAATTCTGGTAAAGTTTATACCCCGAAAATACAGCGACAAGCAAACATCCTGCAGATATAAAATCCAGAATGATTCTGATCAATACTTTTTTTCTTCTTTTTCCGGTCATTGTTTTTCAGATTAAAAAGGGAATATCAGCTCACGCGGATATTACTCTTACAGATGATAGTTTTTAAATCCTTAATCAAGATTCAGAGGCAGCCGCATTGCAACCCAGCTGTTATAACTCCCGAACAGAGAAGCAGGAGATTCTCCGATCTTCAGTGTCCGGATACCCTTACGATTTGTTGTCAGTATATGTCCTGAATCATAGATCGTGTATGTACCTGCAGACTTATTTACTTCCATAATCATAAAGACATGTTTATAAGATGTTCCTTTAAAGAATGCAATCACGTCACCAACTTTAAAACTGCCCGGATCAGTAATAATCTTAGCTCCGTTATTTCGGTAGTAATGTGTCCATTCCTTGCTGTCACCGGTCTTGTAGTAATAGAACTCGCTTTCTACTGTCGGCGCACTCTTTTCAATTAAACCGGCTTTTCTCAAAATATAAGTCAGCCCCTGCGTACAGTTAACCTGCATACCAGCCGCAGTATTACCGGCTAAAACCTCGTCAATTGAAGAATGTTCCGGATTCATCTTTCCTTTAACAGCAGCGATTGATGCAGCGTCCAGATAGAATGCATCATCCGATGGATATGCTCCTCCCCAGCAGCTGTCCCTTCCATAAACAGCTCCATAATAATTTACGCCATAGATCATTAATAAACCCCACACATACTTTGCCACTTCTTTAAATTCGGCTTCTGTTGTGACGGCGTACCCTCTTCCGGGTCTGTATTTTGTAAAAACTCCTCCAAGGGATCTGACATATTCATCATATCCTCCGTAGGTATTAAGAATCTCTTTCATTGTTGCCGAGTTAAAATCATAACGATGCGCATTAATAATAGCGTTTGTCTGACCGTCAAAAACAGTTGTTTCTTCGCCTTTATTCTTAACGGCTCCGGTAGTTGCATTGAAAGAATACGATAAGGAATTGATGTTCACGTTTCCTTTTACGAGATTATCGTTCGCATCGTAGAAAACTAATTTGGAAGACTGCCATTTCCATCCTTTTGCTTCACCAATGTAACTACCTGAAGATGAATCAAACTGATGCCATTTCCCATCAACCCAATACATACCCATAGCTTTCCAGCCATTATCGTCATAGTAATATTTTTTATTATTACGTTCCTTCCAGCCGTAAGTTATACCGCCTGTGATCTTATCCAGGTAATAATAATGGCCGTTGATACGATATTCACCAAACAGCATATGACCTGTTTCAGCACCATACCATACTGTCTTATTTTCACTCTCAATATATTTCCAGCCATGAACCATTTTTCCGGTATTCTCATCAAAATAATACCTATATCCGCCAATCGTTATCTGTCCGGTTACACATTGACCATCTTTGAAATACATTTGTTTATCTTCACTCCAGCCATCCTGGATGTTAGAAGAGCCAAGAAGAGGTGTTTTGCTGACCAGCCGACCGGTTTTCTCATCAAAGATACATTTAAATTCACCAATCTGTTTTTCCCCAAAGACCATATGACCTTTTTCGTCATAATAGTAAGAGCCATCATCATCAGTCATCCAGCCAACTGCCATTCGTCCCGTATTCTCGTAAAAATAATAGCGATAACCGGATATAGTTTGTTTACCAAAAACCATATGACCTTTAGAATCATAATAGTTGTAGGTGTCTTCATTTTTCTGCCAGCCTTTTTTCATTTTCCCGGTTGTCTCATCGAAATAGTATCGATAACCTTCGATTGTCTGAGCACCTAACAGCATATGTCCTTTCGAGTCATAAAAAGTAAATGTATCGTCTACTTCCCGCCAGCCTTTTGCCATGCGGCCTGTCAATTCATCAAAGTAATAACGGTAAGCTCCGATCGTATGCTCTCCCAATAATAAATGTCCCTGTGAATCATAATAGACATATGTTCCCACAACTTCCCGCCAGCCTTTTTTCATTAATCCTGTTTTTTCATTGAAAAAATATCTGTAATTTCCAATTGACTGCTTTCCAAAAAGCATATGTCCTTCTGAATTGTAATAAACATATGTGCTGCCAACCTTACGCCAGCCTTTTTTCATCTGTCCGGTTGATTCATCAAAAAAATATCTGTTTCCTTCGATCGTCTGCTCACCAAATACCATATGGCCCTGCGTGTTATAGAATGTATAGGTTGATCCAGACTTTCTCCAGCCTTGTGCCATTTTCCCGGAAGAATCATAAAAGTAATATCTGTGCCCGGATATTGTCTGTTCACCAAATACCATATGACCTAAAGAATCATAATATACGAATGTATCGTCCAATCTTCTCCAGCCTTTTTTCATTAAGCCGCTCTTTGCATCGAAGTAATACCGATAGCCTCCTATCGTCTGTTCTCCGGTAAGCATTTTACCTTCTGCATTATAGTATTTATAACTGCTTCCGCTTTTTACCCATCCCCTGTTTTTAGAACCAGATGCAGATGATGATTCTGATTTGGATGAGGAGGATGAGGAGGATGATTTGAAAGGATCTGTCCCTTTAATTAATGCGCCATCCGTAGTGCTGAATTCATAAGATTTTCCGTTGATTGTTTGTTTTCCGAATACTTTCCAGCCATTCTTATCGTAATAAACTGTAATAGTTTTTCCGTTTCTCTTTATTTGTTTCCAGCCATATGTAATACCGCCGGTCACATCATCAAGGTAATACCATTTCATATTGATACGATACTCTCCAAAGAGCATATGACCTGTTTCCTGACCGTACCATACAGTTATTTTTTTGTCACTTAAGTATTTCCAGCCATGCACCATTTTGCCGGTTTTTTCGTCAAAATAGTAATAATATCCATCAATCTTCTGCTGACCTGTTACATATTTACCGTTTTTATAGTACCTCTGCCCATCAGAGCTCCATCCATTTTTTACAGTTTCTTGCAGTATGGGATTATTAAAAGATGTAATTTCATAAGCATAAATGGGGGTGTTGTGCGAAAATAGGATACAAAAAACCATAATAACTTTAGTAATCCTTTTCATAATGCACCTCCATCTTTCCTTCTATTGTACTAATATTATGAAAAAAAGACATCATCCTTTTTAGATGATGTCCCAATAAAGCTTGTCAAATATTATCTTACATCTGTAAGATCCCAGCGCAGACCATCAATTAACGGTCCAAGTTTTGCTGGTTTTCCAAGTCTGTCATCAGTGCTTTTACCTTTAAATGTATTAACTGTTACGCCCGCAGGAATATTATCATAGATCCATTTCGTATCACGAACATACATTCTGACACAGCCAGATGATTTACTCTTGCCAATTGCACCCCACTGAGAAACACGAAGATCATATCTGTTCTGTGATTCATATGCCAGTGAGTGGAACATAACTTGTTCTTTTCCACGGCCGAAGAACGTGCAGTACTGATTCCACAGATCATATATAGGATTGTAATACCATCTATACTTGACACTGGTGAAAGTTATACCCGAAGGCGTCGGTTTGGCAGCTCTTCCGGTTGTGCATATAAACGCTTTTACAGGTATATTAAATTCACCTTTATAATCACGTGTATAAACTGTTGTAACATTTGTTCCGGTATTGACCTTGATGTACCACGGTCTGTAACCTCCGACATATTTTTTAACCCAACTGACTTCAGGAGTTCCTTTGCCGGTTGTTTCATCAAATGTATGTGTGATACCGTTGATCTTTACTTTTCCCATTGCCATATGTCCCTGGGAATCGTAGTATACTGATTTTCTCCTGTATTCGATCCACATCCAGCCTTTGATCATTCTT
>CACZPD010000191.1 GCA_902782955.1 uncultured Erysipelotrichaceae bacterium | reverse complement strand
TACATTTTTTCCGTTGATCTTCTCGAGTCTCAGCATATGTATCATTATACAGAAAAAGGTATCCGGACGGATACCTTTACTGTATATGATTCTTGTCTTACTGCTTGAGCAGTGATGTTTTAATGATGCCTCTCGGATCGGAAGCCAGCAGACGGACGAGCCAGATCACAAGACCCAGCGCGATAACGGACAGGCCGAGGAAGGAATCATTGATCATATCTTCCAGTGCAGGCTGGAAATATGCTTCATGCAGTTCCGCGTATTCAAAGATAGCGTCCACCAGCCACATGATGGAAGCTCCCCAGTACATCCAGCACAGGATGCCGAACTTCATACTGTCATCTTTGCGGGTATACCATTTGACAGTCGCGATGACTGCCGCAAATACCGTGATCAGTAATGTCATAATGTTCCCCTTATGCGGTTTTTGTGTCGGTTTCTTTTGCCGGTCTTGCCATGATCGCGTCTGCGGCTTTGCACATAACAAACCATACAGATGTGATCAGCAGCGCCATGCATACGCCGACTGTAGCCATTTCATGCAGCATCTCCGCTGTATCTGCCGGATCATACATTGCTGTCAGGAACGGGAACCACGGAACGACTTCTCCGTGCCATACATGTTCGAACATCAGAAGAACTGCCCCGCCCAGAAGCAGATACTTCAGCCATTTCAGCTTACGGCTCCACGGGATCACATTCTCTTCTGCCGTTTTTCCTGTTTTCTTTACTTCAAGTTCTTTTTTCTCTGCACTTTTTTCAATTGCAGTTACGACTGCCGCTTCCGCAGCGGATACCAAAAAACAAGCCATTTTATCCTCCTTAATAATATAAAAGGCATACACCTGTGCTTTTCAAAGCAACAATGTATACCTTCATGGTCTACGATTCTGTAATTCTTATTATTTAATACTGTACTTCTGTACGGTCATGCGGCTTCCTGCCGCATAATCAGTATACCACAAATCAGTTCTGCGGTACGGGCTGTTCTTTCGCTGTTATGATCCGGACGAGATACGGAATGATGAGCAGCTGCAGGATAATTGCGGGAACTGCGTTGATCAGGGCACCTGCCAGGAATGCCTGGAATGTAAACGCGGAACCGGTCATACCCAGCAGGACGATCTGGGCAAGACCCCACACGACCCTGCCTGCGATCATGGATATGATCAGGATCAGATAGATCTTCCCGATGGACTGCAGTCCGAGTTTTTCAGACAGGAAACCTGTCACAAATCCGTATGTCATCAGTTCAAATGCCATTCCGACAGCAGACGGAAACATGACCGGCATTCCGAACAATACGGAACGCAGAAGCGGGCAGATGAATCCGACCAGCACCCCATACTTCCATCCGCACAGGAAGCCGCACAGAAGCACCGGGAAGTGCATCGGTGACAGCATTTGTCCGATCTGCGGGATCTGGCCGGTAATGAACGGCAGCACCTGGCCGGCTGCCAGGAGGATCGCTGCCTTTGTCATGGAAGATACAGTATTTCTGTTCATAGCGCTTACCCTATCTTCTCCAGCAGTTCCCGGATGCTGATATTTTCTTTTTCCGCGATCTCTGCCAGGTCATCGTATTCATACTTTTCCCTGGCCGTGCCGTAACCGTATGACTCTTTTCTGCGGATCTCGCCGAACGGCGTCTCCACTTTGGTTACTTTACGTTCCATCACATATCTGTTCTTGATCGTTTCGCGGATCCCGATTGTTGTCGTATGCCGGAAGATCAGCCGGACAAGTTCATCTTTCTTTTCTTCCCCGCACAGTACGGAGATCAGATGTCCGGGCCTGTTCTTTTTCATAAAGACAGGTGTTACGAATACTTCCCTGGCACCGTTTTTCAGCAGGATCTCAGTCGCGAATCCGATCTGTTCCCCTGTCATATCATCCACGTTGAAGTCCAGTTCCCTGACTTCCCCGGTCTGTACGGGATCAGTATCGCCAAGGATAGATCTGACAGCGTTCATTACCGTGAAATCCTTTTTACCCATGCCGTAGCCGATCTTTTCAATGGACATCACAGGCATAGGTTTGAATTCACTGACAAAGTGTTTTAACAGTGCTGCGCCTGTAGGTGTGCACAGTTCTCCGCTGATGTCATCCCTGCTGTAGACAGGAATCCCTTTCAGGATGAGGGCTGTCGCCGGTGCCGGCACCGGCAGAATGCCGTGCGCGCATCTGACCGTTCCTTTTCCGACATGGACCGGTGAAGCCAGGATCTGATCCGGTCCGAGCTGATCGATCAGATAACAGAACGCTGTAATATCCGCGACTGCGTCCATCGTGCCGACTTCATGGAAGTGGATATCTTCAATCGAGGTGTTGTGCACCTTGCTTTCCGCTTCCGCGATCAGCTGATAAACAGCCAGAATATCTTTCTTTACCTTGTCACTGACAGCGATATGGTCATTGACAATATGTTCAATGGCATGCATTCCCGTATGACTGTGGTGATGATCATGGTCATGGTGATCATGTTCGTGATCGTGTTCATGAGCATGATGATGTTCGTGATCGTGATCATGATGATGCTCATGTGTATGTTCATGGTGATGTCCGTGATCATGCATATGTTCATCTTCTTCCATACCCTTCACCATTACCCGCACATTCGTACCGGTGATGCCGCATTTGACTGTCGCTTCGCGGATGAATTCCACATCCGGGATCTGCAGCGCGTTCAGTTCGCTGATCGTTTTGTCCGGATCCGGCGTCAGTTCGATCAGGGATGCGGTAAGCATGTCCCCTGCCGCGCCCATGCCGCAGTCAAAATAGAGTGTTTTCATATACGAATCCTCCGTTTCCTTCGAATTCTCTTCTGAGATGTCCGCATACCTTCATGGATGCTGTTTTGTTTTCGTTTCAGTCTTTGTCTTCCTGCAGAAATGCATGCAGTTCCTTCAATGCACCTTGCATCAGAACACCGGTGGAAATACCGTTTACACCTGCGATATGAATATTGCAGCTGTTGAACGGGATCAGGATCTTGCAGGCTTTGGACTGTGCCGCGGCAGCCGCCATCTTCGGGGTGATCTCCCCGAGCATGGAGTCAGCGATCACGATGCCTACAGGTCCGAGAATGACATCCGCGTCCCTTGATGTGACCACAACGGCGTTTTCTCCCGTAGCGGCTTCATCCGCTCCTGCCTTCAGCATAGCCAGTGTCGCAGCGCTGTTGGTACCAACAGCTGTGATATGGATCTTCGGATCTGTTTTCCTGATCTCCGTGATCAGCTGTCTGCCGAGACCTCCGCCCTGTGCATCAATGATCAGAATTTTCTTTTCCCGCATGATGTTTACCTCCGGTCTATACAATCATACACTATTCCTGCGGATTACTGACCGGTAATACTCTTCAGTTATTTTTTATTCTTTATCTGTGTTTTGCGGAAACCTATAATATAAGCAGGAGTTATTTATGAAATATAAAAAATCTTTTTCCGGCATCCTGACTGCCGCAGTTTTATCTTTCAGTGTAATAACCTTGTCCGCAAATTCCGCCATGACCCGCTGGGAAGGCACAGACAGAAACGGGGCTGTATCGGCGGAAGAGGACTGTCCTTTGATCGTGGAAAAGGAAGTTCTTACTTTTGATCTGGCAGAGGTCCCCGTGATCCAGCCGGCTGATCAGCACTGGGATACTTATTCCGGCAGCGTGACGGCAGAGTATACCTTTTATAATCCTTCCGACCTGAATGTAACAGCCCATCTGGTATTTCCGTTCGGTACAATGCCGATGTATGCGCATTTCTCCGGCGAAACCGGAACGGAAGCGTTCCGCAATGCGGAAAAGGATCATTATAAAATCTCCGTCAACGGCGAAGCGATCCGGCCGGTCCTGCGCCATACCTGGCAGGGACTGCATCCTTTCAGCCTGCAGGAAGATATGCCGCTCCTGTTTGAAGATGACGATGATTTTTACCGGGATGATCTTCCGGTTACCGTGTGTACCTATTCCGTGCAGGATGTGGATCCGCAGTATACTGCCGCGGCAGTGCGTGCTCCATTATCCGCAGATCCTTCGAAAACCCGCTATTCCGTATTTCCGTTCAACGGCGGAACATTTGATGATAATAAAACAGAGATCCAGGTCTGGGCAGATGTCAGTACAATAACCCTGGTCATTTACGGAGAAGTACCGGATCAGGAACCGGAATGGACATTCTATGAAAACGGGCAGTCTGAAAAAGTCATTGAAGGTTCTATGGTCCTGACCGGAAAAGAATCCTGTTCATTCCGCGAGTGGGCACTGCAGTCATATCAGAAAGATTCAGAAATCCTTGAACAGGATTATGTCAATGCTTACCGGCAGATGCTGATACAGGACTGTGTTAACGGAAATATCATTACAGAACCGGAAAGCACAAGCCTGCCTGAAGGACGGCTGATGCGCTGGTATGCCTATGAGATCCACACCGGACCCGGTGAACGGATCGTAAACAGCGTTACAGCACCGATGTATCCGGATATCGATGAAGGATATAAAGATCCTGTCTACACATATAACTATCTGCTTTCCCCGGCGTCTTCCTGGAAGGAGTTTCATGACCTGGATGTCTATATCCATACAGATCTGAAACAGCTCAGAAATTCACTGGAAGGTTTTGAAGAAGTATCAGGCGGTTACCAGGCGCACTTTGATTCCCTTCCGGAAAAGGAACTGGAATTCGATCTGTGCGCTGTTACTCATCCGCAGAGGAAAAACAACTCCGGAACGCTGTATCTGCTGATCTTCCTCGTCCCCCTTGTTCTCGGGTTTATTCTCTTCTTTGCGGTAATCATATTCATTCTCAAACTGATCTTCCGCAAAAAACAGTCATAACACAAACATGGCATTCGGATACCGGATGCCTTTTTACATCTTTTTTCTTTCCGGAATCTGCCGGATTTGTTATTCTGAAAACAGGTAACACTATGATCACATTAGCTCCATGGAAATATAAAGATATCCCGCAGCTGGAGAATCTGTACCGGAATACAGACCAGCGTTTCTGTCTGGTTTCCGTACCGGTACCTCTTCCCTTTGAACAGACAAGACAATATGCACGCGCCATCCGTGACCAGCTGAATGACGGAAAGCCTTTCCTGTGCATGGCCGTAAAACTGGATGATGTCATTATCGGTAAAACCGAACTGACAAAACATAGTGAAACGGAAGCGGAACTGGATATTGTGATCATGGAATCTTATACGAGGCAGGGATACGGTACGGAAGCATTGCAGTCCCTGATCCGGTACGCACAGGAAAAGGAATGGTGCGCATCTATAGCCGCGTATGTCCGGACAGATAATGAGGCTGCCGTCAAACTTCTGGAAAAGAACGGATTTCAGAAAGGACGCAGATTCAAGGCAGATATTCTGAAACCCATGGACGGTCAGTACATCCTGCATACCGCGGACGGCATGGAATACATGCTTGATCTCTGACTTGACACAACAGACCAATCGTCTAAAATAATAACGTATGGACTCGGAATGTAGCGCAGTTTGGTAGCGCACTTGAATGGGGTTCAAGGGGTCGTGGGTTCGAATCCCGTCATTCCGACCATAAAAACGGCTTCCGTATGGAAACCGTTTTTTATATTTCTGTGATTTCAGTTTTTTTCTGCCGCCTGTAGATCAGGTACGCTCCTCCGATAAGCAGGAAGATGGAAATGAACTGCGATGTAGTGAATAATCCGACAGTACCTCTCGGATCACCGCGGAATAGTTCTATGGTGAATCTGCCGATACTATACAGGATCAGATACCATCCGAACGTGTCTTCAGGATGTTTCCCCTTGTTCAGGTTATACATCAGAAACAGGAATATGCAGAGGTCTCCGAACGAAGAGATCAGCTGCGTCGGAATCACAGGTGTTCCTACAGGGCATAATGAATCCGTCGGGAACGTGACGCCATACCAGGCAGTCGTAGCTCTGCCGTAGCAGCATCCCGCAAAAAAGCATCCTATTCTTCCGAATGCCTGCGCGATCGCAACGGAAGGAATCAGCGTATTGAAGTATTTGGAAAAATCATACTGATGATTCCTGCAGTACAGCCAGCATGCAAAGATGCCGCCGAGAATACCGCCGTATACGACCCATCCGCCGCCGCCAAGTACGGAGACCGGGTCTTTCAGGAACTGTTTGTATTCCACGATACAGTAAAGTACTTTTGCAAAAATATAGCCGATGATAATCACGAAGAAAACCAGATTATCGATATTCTTGTAATCCAGATCATGTTTTCTGGCATTTCTTTCCGCGAAATAGAATCCGAACAAAACACCGATCGCGATCATCACACCGTATCCGTGTATTGTCAGACTTCCGATTTTAAACCAGTCATTGTACATATCAAAATCCTCAATGGGTATT